>CBFHQV010000023.1:0-27302 GCA_965658055.1 Luminiphilus sp.
GCCTTCTTCTTGGCACGGCGTCACGACGGTGGTGATGGGAAACTGTGGCGTTGGATTTGCCCCCGCGGCGCCAGAGCGCCACGACTGGCTGATTGGTTTGATGGAAGGCGTTGAGGATATCCCGGGGTCGGCACTTTCCGAGGGTATGCCCTGGAACTGGGAGACCTTTCCCGACTACCTAGACGCACTGGAAGAGCTTCCCCGCTCCGTCGACGTGGCGACTCATGTGCCCCATGGCGCTGTCAGGGCCTACGTTATGGGAGATCGCGGTGCAGCAAATGAGGCGCCTACCGAGACAGATATCGCCCGCATGTCCGCTATTGTGGAAGAGGGCTTGAAGGCGGGTGCGCTAGGTTTTTCAACATCACGCACCGTGCTTCACAAGTCGATCGATGGCGAGTTGGTGCCGGGTACTACGGCTACCGAAGAGGAGCTCATCGGTATTGGTCGCGCCATGGGGAGGGCCGGCCACGGGGTGTTTGAGTTGGCTAGTGACCTGTTGCCCGAGTGGAACGAGTTTGACTGGATGGGCAAATTGAGCCGTGAAACCGGCTTGCCGGTGAGCTTCACTGCCTTGCAGTCGCCTTTGAAGGCTCTGTCCTTCGAGGACCAAATTGCAACCATGCGCAAAGAAAATGCGGCCGGTGCCAACATTAAGGCCCAAGTTTCACTGCGCGGCACCGGGCTGGTGCTCGGTTGGCGAGCAACCTTTCATCCCTTCTCGTTTAAACCAAGCTGGCTGGCTATCGCCGATTTACCATGGAAAGAACAACTTGAGCGGCTGCGGGATCCAGCGTTCAAGGCGCGATTACTGGCCGAGTCGAGTGAGCTTCCCGACACTGATCTCCGTTTGTTGGGCGAGCTCATGACGGTTGCTTGGCAAATGCAATATCCCATGGTGGAAGGCTTTAACTATGAGCCAACTGCAGAAGATACGATTGCAGCAAGAGCGGCAGCTGCGGGACAGGACCCCGCTGCTTTTGCCTACGACAGTTTGATGTCCAATGAGGGAGAGGGATTCATTTACTTCCCGCTATTGAACTATGCGGACGGAAACTTAAATTTTCTCGAATCCATCCTGGAGTCCGATGACTGCATCAACTCGCTGTCGGATGGAGGAGCCCACTGCGGCACCATCTGCGATGCGGCAGCGCCAACCTTTCTGTTGCAGCATTGGGTGCGGGATAGAGAGGGCCATCGCATCACTCTTGGAAATGCGATTAAACGCCAGTGTGCAGACACAGCGGCTATGTACGGCTTGAATGACCGAGGCGTTATTGATGTCGGGTACCTCGCAGACATAAACGTGATCGATATGACATCGTTGACACTGAACCCCCCGTGGGTGGCTCACGATTTACCCGCTGGAGGAAAACGGTTGCTACAAGATGCTACCGGGTACCGACTGACTATTAAATCGGGCGAGGTTACGTTTGAAAATGGATGCTTCCAGGGCGCTACCCCCGGAGGCCTTATTCGGGGTCCTCAGGCACCTCCGGCCACAGCCAGCCCCCGAGCTGTTGCCAGCGATTGACGATCAGACAGAAAAGTTCAGCTGTTTTTGCTGCATCGTAGGCTGCCGAGTGGGCTTCGCTATTGCTGAATTCCAGTCCGGCTCTTTTGCAGGCTTGGGCGAGCACCGTGTGTCCGAAAGCGAAGCCGGCAAGCGTGGCGGTGTCGAAATGTGAGAACGGATGAAAAGGATTCCGTTTGATACCACAGCGTTCGTTTGCCGCGTTGAGGAAGCCGGCATCAAAATGGGCGTTATGACCTACCAGAATGGCGCGATTGCAGCCCGTTGCTTTCACCTCTTTGCGTACCTGGCCATACAACTCACCAAGGGCTATTTCTTCAGGTACGGCCTCGCGAAGCGGGCTTTCTGGATCTATCCCGGTAAATTCGAGAGCCGAGGGCTCCAGATTCGCGCCCTCAAAAGGCTCCACGTTAAAGGTGATCGTTTCGCCCGGCGCCAATAATCCCTGCTCGTCAACGGTGACGAAGGTGGCGGCAATTTCGAGCAGGGCATCGGTTGCGGCTTGAAAACCGCCGGTTTCAATGTCTACAACCACTGGAAGAAAGCCCCGGAATCGATCTTTGATCTGTCGAGGCATGTGTTCACTCACGGGCTTAATCGCCAATGCAGCTGCTCGCCGGCTCTCAGGGGGATTAAGGTGTCATCCCCCATGGTGAAGGTTTCAGGGACTGTGTGAGACTCCTGGTTGAGCGTAATGGTTTGACTATTTCTTGGCAGTCGGTAAAAGTCCGGGCCGAAATGACTGGCAAACCCCTCTAGCAAGGGCAGTGCGCCTTCCGATTCAAAGACCTCTGCGTAAAGCTCGATTGCCGCATGCGCTGTGTAGCAACCCGCACAACCGCAGGCGCTCTCCTTGGCGGCCCTGGTATGGGGTGCTGAATCAGTGCCCAAAAAGAATCGCGGGTTGCCCGACGTAACGGCTGTGCGCAGGGCTTCCTGGTGGGTGTTGCGCTGGAGAATAGGTAGACAGAAGTAGTGAGGTTTCACCCCGCCCACCAACAGGTCATTTCGGTTGTACAGCAGATGATGGGCCGTCACGGTTGCCGCAACACCATCTCTTGCGCCGACCACAAACCCGACGGCGTCGGCGGTGGTGATGTGTTCGAAAACTACGCGTAGCCCCGGGAAGTCCTCTACGATCTGGCTTAAATAGCGATCAATAAAAATCTTTTCTCGATCAAAAATATCGACATCGCTGTCGGTGACCTCGCCGTGAATCAAAAGAGGCAAGTCGACCTTTTCCATTGCCTGAAAGACGGGATAGAGGTGTGCTAGATCCCTAACGCCACCCTCCGAGTTGGTGGTAGCCCCGGCGGGATACAGCTTGACGCCGTAAATAAAGGGGCATTCGGCGGCTTCAATTATTTGATCCACGGTCGTTTTGTCTGACAGGTACAAAATCATGAGTGGGTCAAACTGGTCATGCTGGGGCAGCCGTGCTGCGAGAATGCGCTGGCGGTAGGCCGAAGCGGCCTTGGTATCGAGGATAGGTGGCACAAGGTTCGGCATCACGATGGCCCGCTGCGCCCATGCGGCCACATCATTGACCGTTTTGGGAAGCGCCTTGCCGTCGCGCAAATGGATGTGCCAGTCATCGGGCTTGAGAATTGTCAGGGTTTTCATAGCGAATCCAAGGCTCAGGCGCGGTATTCTAGCAGGGTTAACTGGGCAATCCCCCTTTGGCGGCGTAAAATACCGGCTGTTTGCCTTTTCACCTGTTTTTCGGAATTCGTTATGTCCTCTGTAAACAAAGTAGTGCTGGCCTATTCTGGTGGCCTAGATACCTCCGTGATCGCGCGATGGTTGCAGGAAACCTATCAATGCGAGGTGGTTACTTTCACCGCTGACATTGGTCAGGGGGAAGAGGTCGCTCCCGCGCGTGCCAAGGCTGAAGCACTGGGTATCAAAGAAATCTACATTGAGGATTTGCGGGAGGAGTTTGTTCGCGACTTCGTCTTTCCCATGTTTCGGGCTAACACCGTCTATGAGGGCGAATATTTGCTGGGGACCTCGATAGCGCGTCCACTTATCGCCAAGCGGCTGGTTGAAATAGCTAACGAGACAGGCGCTGATGCAATCTCCCATGGCGCTACCGGCAAGGGCAATGACCAAATTCGGTTTGAGCTGGGTGCCTATGCGTTAAAGCCCGGGATTCAGGTGATCGCGCCGTGGCGGGAGTGGCATTTGGGGTCCAGAGAGTCGCTGATGGCCTACTGCGCAGAACACCAGATCCCGGTGGATTTCTCCAATGCGAAAAAGAAATCGCCTTATTCGATGGATGCTAATTTGCTGCACATCTCTTATGAGGGTGACATTCTGGAAGACCCCTGGATTGAGGCGGAGGAGGATATGTGGCGTTGGACGGTGAGCCCTGAGGCGGCACCGGATCAAGCCGAGAAAGTGGAGCTAACTTTCCGCGCGGGTGACGTGGTCGCGGTAGATGGCGAACACATGTCTCCTGCGCAGGTGCTCGAAACACTCAATCGCCGAGGCGGTGCACACGGCATTGGTCGGGCCGACATTGTCGAAAACCGCTACGTCGGTATGAAATCCCGCGGCTGCTATGAAACACCGGGGGGCACGATTCTGTTGCGTGCTCACCGAGCGATTGAATCCCTCACCCTCGATAGGGAGGCAGCGCATCTCAAGGATGAGCTGATGCCGCGCTACGCAAAGTTGATTTACAACGGCTACTGGTGGTCTCCAGAGCGCAGAATGATGCAGGCGGCGATCGATGAGACCCAGGCGTGGGTAAACGGGGATGTGCGACTGAAACTTTACAAGGGTAATGTTATTGTGACGGGGCGTCGCTCTGAGGACTCGCTGTTTGACGCATCGGTCGCGACCTTTGAGGAAGATCAGGGTGCTTACGACCAAAAAGATGCCGCGGGTTTTATCAAGCTGAATGCATTGCGGATGCGAATTGCAGCAGGTAAGGGACGACATCAGGGCTAGGGCTCTTGATTCCCCCGGGTTAGGGAGAAAGTGCAATGGGTATAGCTGAAAAAGCAACGATCCAAGCCGATCGCAGTGACGCTTTTGACGTCATCATTATCGGCGCTGGCTTGTCCGGGATCGGTGCAGCGGTTCGCTTGCAGCGAGACTGTCCCGGGACCAACTTCGCCATCATTGAGCGGCGAGACGCTATTGGCGGTACCTGGGACCTTTTTCGGTATCCCGGTATTCGATCCGACAGTGACATGTACACCTTGGGTTATGACTTTAAACCCTGGTCCTCGGAGAAAGCCATTGCCGATGGACCCGCGATTCGCGAGTACGTTAACCAAACCGCTGATGAATATGACGTGCGGTCCCATATTCGATTTGGTCACAAGCTGGTGGCCGCGAATTGGCAAAGCGAGACAAGCCAGTGGGTTCTCACCTTGGAGACGCCAGTTGGCCTAAAGACATACCGTACCGGCTTCTTGTTCATGTGTTCGGGCTACTACAGCTACGACCAAGGACACCAGCCAGTATTTGCGGGTCGTGAAGACTTCAAAGGAACCTGGGTACACCCGCAGTTTTGGCCTGATGATCTTGATTATGCGGGAAAAAAAGTGGTGGTGATTGGGTCGGGCGCGACCGCCATGACCCTGGTGCCAAACTTGGCATCTACCGCTGCCAAGGTAACCATGCTACAGCGCTCGCCGACCTACGTGATCTCGCGCCCTTCGGTCGACGCTCGCGCCAATTGGCTCATGCGACACCTGCCTCATCAGGTGGCTTACAACCTCATACGCTGGCATAACACGTTGTGGCAGCAAACCATGTACAACCTGACGCGGATCATGCCCAAGGTCATCAAGCGGGGGTTATTGAAAAAAGTCTATCAAGAGATTGGCGATATCGTAGACGTTGAGAAGCACTTCACCCCGCGTTATAACCCCTGGGACCAGCGTTTATGTCTGGTGCCCGACGATGACTTATTCGAGGTTATCAAGTCTGGCAAGGCCGAGATTGTCACCGAGCATATCGAGCGTGTTACCGAGACCGGTATTGCGCTTAAGACGGGAGAGCACTTAGAGGCAGATATCATCGTGTCGGCGACGGGCATCGAACTTCTCATTCTGGGGGGTGCCGAATTCACAGTGGATGGCGCGTCTGTGGATTTTGCCAATGAGTGGACCTACAAGGGCATGATGTGTACGAACATCCCCAACATGGTGCAGACGTTTGGCTATATCAACGCGTCCTGGACCCTGCGTGCAGACCTCATCGCGCACTGGGTCTGCCGTGTACTGAACCATATGAAGGCGAAGGGCTATAACAAGGTGACGCCACGTCTTCCGGCGGAGCTGGCGGCGGCGATGCCAAGGCGGCTTTGGATCGATGATTTTTCGGCGGGGTATATGCAGCGCGTGTTGCCAAAATTTCCTAAGCAAGGGGATCGTCATCCCTGGGTAAACCCGCAGAACTACCGTAAAGACAAAAAGATGTTCAGGGACGAAGCGCTCGAAGATGGAGCCCTTGTCTTTGAAGCTCAAGCGACCGCTGAAGCGCAGGATCCGCTACAGCAGGCTAGCTAACGATGACTGGCTATACCCTGCAGGAGGTGGATATTTACTGTCCCTACTGCGGAGAGGGAATTACCGCGTTGCTGAATCCTGAGGAGGTCGGCAGTGATTATATCGAGGACTGCGAGGTGTGCTGTCGGCCGATTGAATTTCACCTGCTTGATGACGGCAGGGGAGGTATCGAGGCTGCTGTTCGCTCCGAAAATGATTAAGCCTCGCTACGTCCCGGAAAACGTTTACGATACTTGTGCCAGTAGCCGTGGCTTAACCGCTGCTGTTGCCTTTTGTTTTTTTTCCTTGCCGCTTGTTATGTTGCTCGCGATGCCTGCGAAAGGCGACAGTACCATGGCAGCGATGGAGGAGATTCAGGCAGAGGTATTGGTGAAATCCACGACCATGTGGAATGGCACACTGTTGCCCGCCTACAGCATCGGTCAACCTGAGCTCTCGGTGGTACGGATTACAATTCCTCCAAGGCAAGCGCTTCCCATGCACTACCACCCCCATGCGACCGCAGGCGTCCTGTTGTCTGGTCAGCTGGTCGTTCACTCTGCGACGGGGGAATCCAAGACTTTGTCGGCGGGTGATGGCCTTATCGAACTGGTGGATCAGGAGCATGCCGGCGCCAATCCAGGCGATGAACCAGCGGTCATCTTGGTGATGTATGCCGGCATCGCCGGAGAGCCCGTGACGGTACTTGCAAAAGAATGTATCGACGGGGATTGTCTGTAATCGATGTCGGTATGAGGGGTGACCTGGGGCATTTTGCTTGAGCCTACCCGAGTCACCTTGCTGCAGTGGAGGTCACCATGTCGTTAAAAAGAATAAGTAGCCCTAGAGTACGTTACCTTGCATTGCTCATTGCGCTCATCAGCTGCGGGTCGCAGCGCACTGTGGCAGAGCCGAGCGCAGCGTACTCGAGTTATGCAAACCGGACCTTTCCCGATCAGGTGTTTTGGGGGGATTCCCATTTACATACCAGTATGTCGATGGACGCGGGTACCTTCGGCGCTCGGCTGCTCCCCGACGATGCTTACCGTTTCGCCAAAGGCTACCAGCTGACATCGACCACGGGGGTTCCGGCGCGCCTCAGTCGACCTCTCGATTGGCTGGTGGTGTCTGACCACTCCAACAATATGGGTTTTTTCCCCGCGCTATTAAGCGGTGACGAAAAAATTCTGGCGTCACCACAAGGCCGACGGTGGTATGACATGGTGCAAGAGGGCGGGCAGACGGCCGTGGCTGCAGCCTTGGAGATTGTCATTGCGATTGCCAATAAAGGCTTCGATAAAAATATTTATATCACACCGGGCACTAAGGCTTTTCAGGACGCCTGGGCGGTTGCCACCAGTGCTGCAGATGCCCATAACGATCCCGGTCAATTCACGGCCTTCATCGGCTATGAGTGGACATCCACCGACAACGGTCAGAATTTACATCGCGTTGTGATCTACCGGGATGGTGAGGAAGAGGCGGCACAGCTTGATCCGTATACCTCGCAAGCGCCGGAAGGAAGCCCAGATCCCAGAGAACTCTGGAAATGGCTGGCGCATTATGAGGACGTTACCGGCGGACAGATATTGGCGATTCCGCATAACGGGAACTTATCAAACGGTCATATGTTTCCCACCACAGAGCCCCTCTATGGTGGCGCAATAGATGCAGAGTGGGCGTCCACCCGGGCTCGCTGGGAGCCCTTGTATGAGATTACTCAAATTAAGGGTGATGGTGAGGCGCACCCTTTCCTCTCTCCAGATGATGAATTTGCCGACTACGAGACCTGGGACGTTGGTAATCTTGACCTATCAGAGGAAAAAACCGATGACATGTTGATTGGCGAGTATGGCCGGACTGCGCTTCAGCTTGGGTTACAGATAGAACAAAAGACCGGTGTAAACCCCTACAAATTTGGTTTTGTGGGAGCGACTGATAGTCATACTGCGCTGGCTACGGGAGCTGAGGATAATTTTTTTGGCAAGCACTCCGGTGCCGAGCCCAGCCCTGAACGACTACAGCGTCCGATGGCAAAGCTGCGTGGTAAAGAAGTGGCCGGCTGGTCGATGGTAGCGTCGGGTTACCAGGGAATCTGGGCTACGGAAAACACCCGAGAGGCGCTTTTTGATGCTATGCGTCGTAAGGAAACCTACGCGACTACCGGTTCGCGCATTACAGTCCGTTTTTTTGGCGGATGGGACTTCATGGCGTCGGACGCTATGGGTCGTTTACCTCACGAGATCGGTTATGCCAAGGGCGTCCCTATGGGTGGGGATCTCGCCCCCCGAGGCGATCATGATGCCCCCACTTTTTTGGTTGCCGCACAGCGAGACCCTTATTCAGGCAACCTCGACCGTATTCAGATTGTCAAAGGTTGGGTGGATGCATCAGGTCAGCGCCACGAACAAATCTATAATGTCGCTTGGTCCGATGACAGAATTCTCGACGCGCAAGGTCGGTTGCCTCCCGTAGGAAACACAGTCGACGTAGCCACTGCGACCTGGACTAATTCGATTGGCTCACCTGAACTCATGGCAGTGTGGAAAGACCCCGACTTTGACCCTGAGGTATCGGCGGTTTATTACGCCCGTGTCCTTGAGATTCCAACACCTCGCTGGAGCACCCACGATGCCGCGCGCTATGGCACCTCGATTCCGCCAGATGCTCCGACGTCGACGCAGGAGCGAGCTTATACCTCGGCAATTTGGTACACCCCCTAGGGAGGGTGTTTGTAAGGTATGTGCTTGGGTTGCTGATTAGGTGTTGCGGCACGAGTGTCGCGGGATGGATAGTGTGGTTTGCA
The DNA here is from genome assembly GCA_965658055.1 of Luminiphilus sp. Taxonomy (GTDB): domain Bacteria; phylum Pseudomonadota; class Gammaproteobacteria; order Pseudomonadales; family Halieaceae; genus Luminiphilus. The sequence continues at coordinate 8,846 of CBFHQV010000023.1, forward strand.
GGGTGTGGCCGGTATGGGGTTGCGAGCGGAGCTTCAATGAAAATCTCGCGATTGGATAGTAAGGGATTGGAGAGAAGCGCTGTAATCGTGGAGTGACCCTGCAATCACATGCATAACACCGTCGCGAGCTTCCAGGGTTCCTTTAACCAGCAGTAACTGCGCGGTCATTAATGCCTCCCGGAAATTCTCCTGAACCCTTGGCCAGACAATGACATTGTGATTTCCTGTTTCGTCTTCAAGAGTCAAGAAAACAACCCCTGAGGCAGTGCCTGGTCGCTGCCGGCAAGTGACCAAGCCGGCGATACGGACGAATCGGTGGTTCCCCAGTTGGTGTAGTTCGCTCTGTCGACGACACTGCTTAAACGGCGTTTTATCGCGCAATAGTGCCAATGGGTGCGCGCGGAGTGTCAGCCCCGTTGTTTGATAGTCGGCCAGAACATCCTCGGCCACACTGGGGGGGGTCACCGAAACGTCAGAATTGCGTCGCTTTTCATAGAGGGTAGCTTCATTGCGCAGCAATGGCCGATCTGGCTCCAAGCCCATAACATGCCATTGGGATTGATAGCGATTGCCGCTAATACTTTGTAACGCATCAGCGGAGGCCAGTGCTTCCAGATCGGCCTTATTCAAACCCGTGCGTTGCCGAAAATCTGCAAGCGTTTGAAATCGATTGGATTGGCGAGCCTCAACCAAGCGCTTGGCGCTTGCCTCTGATAAGCCTTTTATCAGGCGAAAACCAAGTCGAACAGGGGGCTGGCCCTGGTCCGGTGTTGGCAGCAGTTCGCGGTCCCAGCGACTGTGATTCACATCGATGGGTAAAAACTGAATTCCGTGACGTTTGGCATCCTGAATCAGTTGGGAGGGGGTATAAAAACCCATGGGTTGGCTGTTAAGCAGGCCGACATAAAAAGCTGCCGGATGGTGGCACTTAAACCACGCCGAGATATAAGCAAGTATGGCAAAGCTGGCGGAATGCGACTCGGGAAAACCATAACCCCCAAATCCTTTTATTTGATCGAAGAGACGATCGGCAAACTCTGAACTGTAACCACGGTGCGTCATGCCGGTCTTGAGTTTTTTTTCAAACATCAGCAGCTTGCTATTGCGCCCCCAGTTGGTGATGGCTCGGCGTAGTGCATCTGCTTCTCCGCCAGTGAAGCCGGCAGCTACCATTGCCAGTCGGATAACTTGCTCCTGAAAAATAGGGACGCCTAGCGTTGGCTCAAGCACTGCTTTGATTGCATCGCTGGGATAACTTACGGGTTCCAAGCCATGTTTGCGTCGTAAATAGGGGTGCACCATGTCCCCCTGTATAGGTCCGGGGCGGACGATGGCTATTTCGATAACCAAATCATAAAAACAGGCGGGCTTTAATCGCGGCAGCATCGACATTTGTGCTCGCGATTCAATTTGAAAAACACCAATTGAATCAGCTTGCTGTAGCATTCTGTAGGTGGCACCGTCCTCCCGGGGGACATCTTGCAATCGCTGGATGCTGGCGTTGTCCCGATGAATCAAGGCAAGTGTTTTTCTGATAGCCGATAGCATGCCCAGCGCCAAAATATCGACCTTTAACAGGCCGAGTGCCTCGATATCTTCCTTGTCCCACTGAATTACCGTCCTCGCCTCCATGCTCGCGTTTTCGATGGGTACCAGATTAGAAATAGGTCCCTGACTGATGACAAAGCCGCCCACGTGTTGGGATAGGTGGCGAGGAAATCCAAGGATCTCTTGGACCATATAGAGAAAGTTTTCAGCGATTTTTCCCGGCATACCTATACCGTGTTGCTCAAACCGTTGGGTCAGTTCCCGCTCCCTATTCCACCAGGCTAGCGATTTTGCGAGATCGTCAACAAAGACTGGATCAAGGCCAAGCGCTTTTCCCACATCGCGTACCGCACTTCGTGAGCGATAGGTGATGACAGTGGCGGCGAGTGCCGCGCGGCGACGAGTATATTTGTCGTAGATATATTGAATGACCTCTTCGCGTCTTTCATGTTCAAAGTCGATATCAATATCAGGAGGCTCGTCCCGCTCTCTGGAAATAAAGCGCTCAAACAGCAAGTTCACTTGTTCCGGACTGACTTCAGTAATGTGCAGGCAATAGCACACCACCGAGTTGGCGGCAGAACCTCTGCCCTGACAAAGAATTTGCCGTTCGCGAGCAAACTGGACAATGTCGTAAACGGTTAGAAAGTAATATTCATAGCGTAGCTCGGTGATGAGCTCGAGTTCTTTATGGATGCGATTTTGAATGTCTTCAGGAATGCCGGTTGGCCAGCGTTTGGCGGCACCAATGGCAACTTGTTCACGTAGGTAAGAGTTAGCGTCATGTCCTGCAGGCACCACTTCCTGTGGGTATTCATAGCGCAGTTCTTCCAGACTAAACGTGCAACGCTGGGCGATGCGAAGCGATTCGTTAACAAGCGATAACGGGTAGAGAGGAAGTAGTTTGTCGAGGCTTCTTATGTGTTGCTGACTATTGATTAGGCGGCGCTGGCCTAGAGAGGCGACAGTGGTATTGAAGCGAAGTGCGGTAAGTACATCATGCAACCGCTTTCTGGTGGCACAGTGCATTTGCACGTCACCACAGGCAACCATCGGCAATTTTAGGTCCTGAGCTAACTGCCATCGTTGGCGAAACTGACGCAGCTCATCATTGCCCAGCAATCGGGTCACACCAACCCATACCCGATCTTTGCACAAGCGAGCTAATTGCTGTCCGTACACTTTTTCATGGTCACTGTCGCCCGGTAGCCAGATAAGAAGACAGCGTTTTAGGTGAAATAGAACGTCTCGCAGATGAGTGACATACTCGCCTTTTAGTGCTCTTCGGCGCGACCGGCTAATGAGCCCTGCGAGCTCGCCATAAGCAGCGCGGTTAGGAGCGAGAGCGATTAGCCGGATGCCTTCACTGAGGGCAAATTCGCTGCCAATAATCAGCTTAAGCCCGACCGATTTGGCGGCTACATGGGCTTTGACCACGCCGGCAAGTGAACATTCGTCAGTGATTGCTAGGGCGGAGTAACCACAATCAGCGGCCCGCTCAACCAGCTCAGCTGGATGTGAAGCGCCGCGTAAAAAACTGTAGTTGCTCAGGCAGTGAAGCTCAGCGTAGGGCATGGCCAAATACTGTATAAATATACAGTATAATTAAATTTCTACGGCGTGCCAGCCCTTAAAGAGGGCTTTGTCATGGCGACTTTGCATGACAGGGTGGCATGACCGAGCTGCATGACAGGACTGTATGGCAGAGCTGCGCGAGAGAGCTGCGTAAAAGAGCAGCATTTCAGAATGCATTTGCAGGGCGCGTTGATGGTCTCAAGGCCCACGCAAGATGATCACCTGCTAAGCTTACGAACTCAGGCTATGGTAACCAAGCTGGATTGGAGAGGCGCTTATGAACAACGGCTACCGATGGGCAGTAGTTTTTGGGTGTTTGCTGACGCTTGCTGCTTGTACTGGTGTTCCTGAGGGCGTTCAGCCCGTTTCTGGTTTCGATAAGGATCGTTACCTTGGAACCTGGCATGAAATTGCCCGACTGGATCACAGCTTTGAGCGGGGTTTGGTTGATGTTATTGCGGAATACAGCGTTAACGAAGACGGCTCTTTACGCGTGCTTAACAGCGGGACCGACGAGGAAACAGGGGAACTTCGATCGGCCGAAGGCAGGGCACTGTTCGTTGACGATGAAGGAATGGCCCATCTCAAGGTGTCTTTTTTCGGTCCATTTTACGGTAGCTATATCGTATTTGAACTTGACCCTGATTACGGTTACGCCTACGTCTCGGGTTTTAACACCGACTACCTCTGGCTGCTGGCACGCGAGCGGGTGATTTCGGAAGAGATAAAAAAAGATTTTGTGGCGCGAGCGCTTGAGCTGGGTTTTGCCACTGACAAACTAATTTGGAGTCGATAAAGCCCAAAGTCCCGGGCGGCACCTCGGTGGCTTAGTTGGCGGATTTAGTCAGAAAGGAAGCGCTTATCGCTTGAGGGGCGACGCCCCTCATGATTATCGTGCGGCGATTAATTGGGTATCCAGTTTGTCGATCGCGTTCACTTTGCAGACATTTTTTCTGCCGTCTACGGTGATAACGAGAGAATCCCAAGTGCCCAGCCTGTTCATGCGATGCGGCAACATGTGGGTCTTATGCGCCGGTCGAACTGAAACCTCAGAACTATTACTCATGTACAGATTGCAGTCGTGGGTGACAACCCAGCTCTGATCTTCTGTCGACATGGTGACCTCTTGGGCGAAAATATCCAAAGAGCTGATATACCGCAGAGGCACAACTTCATTGCCGGCCTGAGCGGAAAGAGCTGTAGCTGCTAGTAGGGCTAGTAGTGTTTTTTTCATCGCTTTATCTCCTCGCGCTTCACAGCGCTTTTATCGCTTCACAGCGTTGAACAACTAAACCACCAGTCCCTTTATCTCCTGACTTGGCGGTTTTAACCGGGCTTTATTGAGGCCTTATCGACATATTGCATCGACATGTTGCTGGCCTTTCTGACGCCTGTCATCACAACGTCACGAAAATGTAACATGGGATACATATAAATGAAACATTTTTGTCATATTAATTAGTACCAAACTAACACAATGAATTTATTAGAAAAATTTCTTAGGAGACGCTTGGCCGTCCCTCAGGGAAGCACTCCCTGAACGTACCAGCGTTGGGTATGGCGATTCTTGAAAATCCAAATGGGCTGACCCTCCTCGGTTGAAGCGACATAGTAATCACGGCTAATCGGTTGTTCCCACCAGTTATCCTCGATCCGTTCAGGCCCATGGATAAGCGTCAGTGGTCCATTCCAGAAAAGCTGGTCATTCCATGTCCGTATGGGGTGGGGCTCCTCCAGCAGCCAAAAAGGACGTTGTTTGGCGTAGGTTGTGAGTCCCGCGGGGCAGGGTTGTTCCTCGGTTAATAGCTGGCTGAACTCAGGTAGATGGGCTTCCCGTACCCCAAGGTATCTAACAGCCTGCAGACCCAAACGAGCGCGAAGTCGATCGACCAGACTGTAAAGCGGCTCACTCGAACGGTTGTCACCAAAAAGGTCAACTTCATGAACGACTTCTTCTTCTAGAGATGATGCGTGGAGTGCCAACCCTTCAATGTTCTCTTCGAGAGGATAGTGCTCAAGTTGTAAACAGGAGAGCTTTAGCCAGCGCTCGGGGGAGCGATGCGCCTCGCTACTTCTTACCCGGAGAGTTTGAAAGCCACCTTGTGTGCGGAGCAAATGCCAGTCGATAGTTGCTGTTGTTAATTGTGCAGAGGTAAGGAAACCGGCTAAACCTTCGAGCAATTGTTCCATGGCGGGTTGAAGCTCGTTGCTGTGCCTAATTTCAAATCCGAACCAGAGACAATCTGCAAACCTTTGGGGTGGCTGAAAGCCAGCGGTTAAGCGATCACTGGTTGCGGTTAGTGCTTGCAGCCAGTTATGTAGCGGCTTGCCACAGCGCCGAGCAACGCTACTGGGGGGGAGCGCGAGCAATTGTCCCAGGGTTTGAATACCCGCTTTTGCGAGTCGCTCAATGGGTTGCTGAAAATTGTTTCCCGGTATTGATAGCAGCAACCGTAATGGGAGTGCGGTTAACGACGGGTGTTCTTTATTATCACCGCTCGCTGCAATCGGACTGTCGGTATGGCTCATTAACCAGGCTAGCCAGCGATTGGAGCCGAGTCCGGTAGCCACTGTAAATCCTCGACGAATCAATTTCCTTGTGAGGACATCGGTGAGGCGATTAATGTCTCGATAAAGCTTCAGACAGCTCCCGACTTCTAATTGGAGAGTATCGTCATGCCATGATTCGAGGGTAGGTGTGAAGCCATAAGCCCAGCATTTGAGTTGCTCGATCAGCTGCTGTTCCCGGGCATTGTCTCGGTTGAGTAGTTTGAGTTCGCCGTCGGCAACCAGCGCGCGTGCGGTACTACTACTCTGGCCGGGTTTAATGCCTAGAGTCAGCGCCAGCTCGTTAGCGGCGATGACGCGCTGTGCCTCCACCACGACGGCCGGTCGGTTTATATCCGGCGGCAGACACTCAATGGAGAGGAGGGGAAAACGTAAACAGAGCCAAAGAGACATCTACTTATAATACTGTATATATGTACAGTATTATAAGTAGATGGGGCAACGAAACCAACAAAAATTCGCGGTCCGCCGGTAAGCCGTGCCCATAACTTGCCAATAAAAACCCGCATCAAAGAAGTGGGTAAATGGGTCATGAGGTGAGTCAAGCACATAAGTCTTGACCATTTAGCGATACTATCGTCACCGGCGACACCCAAGGCGGCAATCTTTGGGCAGTCAGCGAGGTATCAAACCTAAGGCATCCTAGAGGAAGTGATGATGAGCGCGCGAAGCAGAAGGTTTATCTGGGTGTTGGCAGCCGTGGTGTGGCTGGCGCTTATTGGGGGCTGTTCGAAAGATGAAGGTCAGGATGCTGTTGCGGACCAGTCCGATGGGGTTGTCGCTGCCGCGGCGATCAGCCGCCAAGCACTCGCTGATTTTTTTACCGCGCATTTTGATCGTGGACTTGAGCGCAATCCGTTATCGGCGAGTTATGTTGGTCGAGAAACCCACAAGGATCAGTGGAATGACGTGACCGAGGCCTTCGAAATGGAGAGCATAGCGCTGCTCCGGGATGATTTAGCGCAGGTCAAAACGTTTGAAGACGCCGCACTTTCTGATGCCGAGAGGTTATCAAAAGCGCTATTTATCCGTAATGGCGAACGCGAGCTGGCGCTGGATGAATTCCGCCGCGAGCGCTATGTCATTCATCAGTTTAGAGGACCGCATACCCGCGTGCCGAGTGCTCTGATTAATGTTCACCGTGTTGCGACAGTTGCGGATGCCGAGGCTTATGTTGGGCGACTGAATAACGTGGCCTCCTATTTTGATGGTGTGATTGAGCAGCTGAATTTACGCGCAGAGGAAGGCCTGCTTTTGGTGGACTGGATGTATCCGCAAATGATTCAAGCAGCGGAAAATGTGGTTACAGGTCAGCCCTTCGACGACGGCGAGCAAGATTCCATCATCTGGTCAGATTTCAAAGCAAAGGTCGATGCCCTCGCTATTGAGTCCGCCGAAAAACAGCGTTTGCTCAATGCGGGTAGGGACGGACTGCGCAATGGATTACAACCCGCGTATCACCGTCTGATTGATACGCTAAAAGCTCAGGCTGGGGCGGCCTCGGGCGATGATGGTGTGTGGCGTTTTGAGCGAGGAAGCGACTATTACCAGGCCCTGCTCAATTGGTACACCACCACGGATTTGACGGCTGATCAGGTCCATGAGTTAGGTCTTGCTAATGTCGACCGGTTACAAGCCGATATGCGTGCGCTTATGGAGCAGCTTGCTTTTGAGGGGACGCTGGTTGAATTTTTTGCCTCAGTACGAGCAAGTGACTCGCTACGCTTTCCCAATACAGATCGAGGGCGTGATCAGTATTTAGAGGCGGCACGGAGCGCGATCGACGCAATGAAGGCGCGGCTGCCTGACTATTTTGGCGTCCTCCCAAAGGCGGAGTTGACGGTAAAGCGGGTGGAGGCATTTCGTGAGCAGAGCGCCGGCAAAGCCTTTTACCAAGGGCCGCCTATGGATGGCTCCAGACCGGGCATTTACTACGCAAATCTTTATGACATGAGCGCCATGCCCAAGACTGATCTGGAGGCGCTGGCATTCCATGAGGGCGTGCCTGGCCATCATTTGCAGCGTGCGCTCACTACCGAGCTCGGTGACATTCCTGATTTTCAGCGCTACCTCTCCTTCACTGCTTTCTCGGAAGGGTGGGGTCTTTACTCCGAATATCTCGCCAAAGAGATGGGGTTTTATCAAGACCCCTATTCGGAGTTTGGGCGTCTTGCCATGGAGCTGTGGCGGGCGGCGCGACTCGTGGTCGACACAGGGATTCACCACAAGCGCTGGACCCGTGAACAGGCGATTGATTACCTCCTCCGGAATACGCCCAACGCTGAATCAGATTGCGTCAAGGCCATCGAGCGTTATATCGCGATGCCGGGTCAAGCAACGGCGTACATGATTGGGAAGATTAGCATTTTGGCTCTGCGAGAGCAGGCGCGAGAGGCTCTCGGAGAGCAGTTCGACATACGTCAATTTCATGACGTTGTTCTGGGGAGCGGACCCGTACCGCTGGATGTTCTTGAAGAGAATATTAATGCGATGGTTGCTGCGCGACTCGGTGATTAGGCGAGCTGAAGAAAGCGAGCCGGGTTGCTTCACATCATGCCAGTAGGCGAGTACTTAGGAGGCACGCATGCTGACGTTGACAGTGGTACCGCTGTTGCCGAGCGTCGCCTGACTGATCGGCCCGGTGTGTAAGGCGGTGTCAGGGTCGGTTAATCGACGTCGATAGTGTGATCGGCGCTGATAGTGAGTTAGTGATCAGACAAGCTTCTTCTGCTTTGTGAAGCAATCGTTCAAGCATTCCTTCGTTGACATCCGCAGCCGCGGTAACCGATACCTGAAGTTCAATCGCCGTGAACAGTGTCTGTCGCTCAACACGGTCCAGTGTGCCCGTCGCCTGACATTCGATGGCGTGCCACGCCACCTTGGAGGCGGTGGAGATGGCGCGAAAGGTGAGAATAAAGCAATCGGCGACGGCCGCCATTAACAGACCCTCTGGACTCCATACATTCCCCGGACCACCAAACTCGGCGGGCGCATCGGTGGAGATGTCAGGTACTCCCTGCGCAGAAACTGTGACCGTAGAACTCTCGCTCGCCCCTTTGGCGATAGTGGTGTAACGATGTGGTAGGGCGTCCATGATGAAGGCTCCGCAACGGTAATAAATTCCAAGTATAAGGCATGGAGTTTTGATATGACATGGAGTGTTTCTTCTGGTTCCACCGTTAGGCTACCGGCGTTAAATAGTGCCCGGTTGGGGTTCTGAAGGTTTCGCTGGGAAGTTCCCAGAGCTGTGGTTGCGTTGGCACGTCATTATCTGGCTCGATCACGATATCGCTAATGGGTTTTCCACCCCGCTGCTTGAGGATATCGATACGACGATAGCCTCGTGACCTGAGCCGCAGGCAGGCCGGTGTGTGTTCTTCGGCGGCTTCTCGATGGCGAAATACAACACTTAGGGTATCGTTTTCTGTAGCCGCTAATTGCAGCCGACGTAATTCGGCATAGCGATAATCGGCGGCGCCTAACCAACTAAAGACGGCGCTGCACGTGGTGCTTCGAATTGCTTGCTCGGTTGCCCAGAGCAATTCCTCCCTATTTTTTGGATGCACAATCAGGACTTGTTCGGTCGGTATGCCACGGGCGGCTAATAGCGGTGCGTAGGGTGTGTTGGGCGGTGCTATGAACGCTAACCAGCGAGGCTGTGTCCCCAGTTTTTCCATTGTGGGTAGCATGAGCCCCATGGCCCCCATGCCATTACCGTCGGTCAGAAACTCAATGCACCCCATCATCGGCCATCCGCCTAGCGCGAGTTGGTTATCAAGTGTGTCAAAGCCTGTCGGTAGCACATCAAGTGCGTGCCAGTCGCTATTAGCCGATATTCGCAGTGTTTGAAGGGGGTGATTCGACTCCATGCCTCTCCATGTATCCGATCGGCTGATAATAGGCTCAAGTGGGTCGTACATAATTTACTCCGTTGTTATCAGATTCCTGTACCCTTTGCGTTGCTATTTTGGGTGCCATTTGAGCTGCCATTTGAGCTGCCGTGGAGTAGGTCTATATCTGACCCGGTGGGTATTACGGCGAAGCGGTATCAGCACGACAGCCCTCAGTGGCCGGCCTCAAAATACTGTATAAAAAAACAGTATTCCTAATGACGCCTAAAAGCAAGGAGCCCACATTTAGTGAGTAGTGAAAAGCGACAGGTGCGCCGTTCGGCCCTGAAGGAGCCGCCATTTTTGCGTTATTTCCCAGCGAGCTGGTTCTCAAGTCTCGGTTCCTGGATGGTTCGCTTTCTGCTGGGGTGGAGCGCCTGGGAAATCACGCACTCCGCCAGCTGGGTTGGGGTGACGGCTGCCCTGATGCTGGGCCCGGTCTTCGTACTCTCACCGCTGTTTGGCATTATTTCGGACCGTATCAATCCTCGCCACGGGCTCATTGCTTCTATGTCTGTACACGCACTCATTGCCCTCGCGGGCGGTGTGGCAATGCTGATGGACCGCTTTGGCCTGAGCGTGTTGATGAGCTTGGCCTTGGCGCTAGGGGCGGCGACGTCCTGGCACACGCCCATGCGTCTTGCGTTGATCCCCGTTCTCGTGGGCCGCGACGCGTTGCCAAGTGCCGTGGGTCTCTCAGCCATGACCTTTAACACCGCCAGAATTTTGGGGCCGGCGGCCGGTGCCTGGTTGATACAGATTAGAAATGGCGCCGACGCGTTTTTTATCGGCATGTTGATGTTCGTCATCTCGGGGGCGATTTTGATTGGCTTGCGAGGGGTGGGACGGCGTCAGCCGAAGCCTCGGGAACCTCTGGTCAGGCAATTTAAAGCCGGTCTCGGTTATGTCCGACAGAGTCAGGGAATCCGCCTCATTTTTGCCCTGACGATGGTCAATGGGTTGTTGGGCAGAACCGCGATTGAGCTTTTGCCGGCCATTAATGGTGTGTTGTTGGGCGCGGGTTCCACGGCGCTGGCGACATTGACGGCCAGTGCCGGGGTCGGCTCCATTCTGGGAGGCCTAGTGCTGACCCGCCAACACGCGGACAACCGACGACTATTTCGGTTGGTCAGTCTATCGGTGCTGTTATCCGCGCTTTCGCTGCTGGGTCTCCAGCTGGCGATCGATCTGTGGCGTCTCGTCGCGATGGTGCTGGTAATCAGTTTGTTCACCACCATTGCAGGGACAGCGTGTCAGACCATCACACAACTTGCGGTGCATGAGGACTACCGTGGACGTGTGGTCAGTTTGTGGACTTTGGCGGCGATGGGGGCGCCAGCTTTCGGCGCGGGGTTCACCGGTGCGGCGGCCGAGATACTGGGGTTTGTTCCAGTACTGGCGGTTAATGGAGGCTTGGGTTTTCTGATGGTAATTTGGCTTTACAGCCGTCGGGAGCGCCTGGCCACACTCGAGGGTTGAGGGCCTTGGGCCAGCAGTACGACCAGCTGATCGAGATACTGCCAGGGGTTGCCCTTGATAAAGCCTTTCACTGCACAGTCGGTTTGAAATGCGAGCCGCTGTAGGCGACCAATGCTGGCGCTGGTCTGTCGATTGAAGGCATCTTGAACCAGCTGGGTGCGACTACGCCAGACGCCTCGCTGACTGATGGACTGGGCCACAGAGGCACCGCGGCGCCTGTCCTCGTCAATGTGTCCCAATAAGGTAACGTCTCGCGCGAGCGCCCATAATACTGCCGGTGCCTGGGTCGCCTCTGCTTCAAGTCCTCGTAAGGTCCTCAGTGCTCCTCGCGCATCACCTGCAAGCGCCGTATCGGCCAGTCCAAAGCTGTTATAGCGCGCATTGTCCAAGACGCTGTCGAGGACGGTTTGCACAGTCACGCGGTCTTCGGTCGCTAACAGTTTGAGCTTTTCGACCTCTTGTACTGCTGCGAGAAGATTGCCTTCAACCCGTTCGCTCAGGAGTTGAACGGCCTCCCTGTCGGGTTTGAGCCCTGCTGCCTGTAAGCGCTGGGCTAAAAAACGCGGTAGATCTCTCGGACCGATTGGCCAAACTGTGACGATGGCCCCCGCTTTGTCCAGGGCGGTGTACCATTTTGCGCGCTGCGACTGCTTGTCAATCTTCCCGGCGATAATTAACAGGACGTCTTCGCTATCCATGGCGAGGTAGTCGAGCAGTGCTTTGCTCCCCTCGGTGCCGGGCTTCCCTGATGGCAGTCTCACCTCAATAAGTTTGCGATCGGCGAAGAGAGACATTGATCCCGCGCTTTGCAGCAGCTGCTGCCAGTTGCCCGCACCACTGATGTCAATAATCTCGCGCTCGGTACAGCCCGCAGCTCGTGCTTCACGGCGGATCGCGTCGGCGGCTTCTTCGACCAGCAAGGTTTCGTCGCCGGATACCAGATAGCACGAGGCGAGCCGTTGTTTGAGGCTGCTGAGCAGTTGCTCGGGCTTAATTTGCATCGGCGCTAATGCTGTAGCTCATACGGCGAACGATCTGTGCGGCCAGCTCTTGGCGCATCTCTTCCCGGAGAAGCCGAAGCTCTTCAGTTTTGCCCACCACGTTACGCGGGTCGTTTAAAAACTGCCGAACAACCATAGCCGCTGCGGGTTCTATCAAGAATTGATCGCCTTCTCTCAAGCTGATCTCTGTCGTCATGGTAAGTTCTACTTCCGCAGAACGCGCCTGTGCGGTGAGAGAGAGATTTCTCTGCTGGAAATTTTCGAGACCGAGATTGACAACATAGTCAGCGTCGTTGTCATTGATGACAGCGCCTTCAAGATTCAGCTGTTGAATCAGCGTGGCGGTTAATTCATTGCGGGGCTGGGCGCTGACGAGGCGAAAGGTCTGACCGCTCAAAGTTGCATTGCTAGAGCCTTCGCCGGTTCCTTTTAGCTGAAAACCGCAGGCCGCGAGTCCAAGACACAGTAAAAGCGGTAACCCGATCCGGAGGCTGCTTTTAGCTGGCATGGCTTTATATCCTCAGTTAGCGACGATGTTGACAAGCTTGGCAGGGACCACGATCACCTTGCGAACGGTGTTCCCATCAATAAAGCGCTGTACGTTTTCGTTCTTCAGCGCGATCTTTTCAAGCGTCTCCTTGTCAGCATCGGCAGACACTACGACTTTGGCTCGAACTTTTCCATTAACCTGAACAACAATTTCCAGCTCGTCCTTACCCAGAGCGGATTCGTCAATTGCAGGCCATGTTTGCTCGAGAATATCGGTCTGGCTACCTTGTCGCCACAGCGCGTCGGTAATGTGTGGGACGATAGGGCAGAGCATTAGCAGGGCACTGTTCAGTGCTTCCTTGACGACATAGCGATCGGCGTCATCCTGAACAACGAATTTACTGACTTCATTGCAAAGTTCCATGACCGCGGCGATGGCTGTATTGAAAGTTTGGCGACGGCCGTAGTCATCAGAGACTTTGGCAATGGTTTCATGGGTCTTCCGGCGTAAATTTTTCTGCGCCTTGCTAAGCGTCGAGCAGTCGATAGTCGTGGGCGCCGGCTCCGCTTCCATCACCAAACGCCAGAGCCTTCGCAAAAATCGGTTTGCCCCCTCTACTCCAGAGTCGGACCACTCAAGGGATTGCTCCGGCGGCGCGGCGAACATGCTGAATAACCGTACGGTGTCGGCACCGTAGCGGTCGATGAGTTGCTGGGGATCCACGGTGTTGCCCTTGGATTTGGACATTTTAGACCCGTCTTTTAACACCATTCCCTGTGTTAACAGCCGCTTGAAGGGCTCATCGGTGGTAACCAATCCTTCATCGCGCATGAGCTTGTGGAAGAAGCGCGCATACAACAAGTGGAGAATGGCGTGTTCTATGCCCCCAACGTATTGATCGACTTCAAGCCAGTAGTTGGCTTCAGCATCGAGCATTTGCTGATGGTTCGCGGCACTGGCGTAGCGCGCGTAATACCAGGAAGACTCCATGAAGGTGTCGAAGGTGTCGGTCTCGCGTTGAGCGGGCGCCTCACAGCGTGGGCAGGTGGTTTCGACAAAGCTCGCCATGGTCTTTATTGGCGACCCCACCCCCTCAAATGCAACGTTGGTAGGGAGCACCACCGGCAGATCGTCATCAGGAACCGGCACGGCGCCACAGGTGTCGCAGTTGATTACCGGGATAGGCGCGCCCCAATAGCGCTGGCGCGATACCCCCCAGTCTCTCAAGCGAAAATTGATCGTCTTTTCACCTTGGCCCTTCTCCTCGAGGCATTTGACGATGCTGTTAAAGGCGTCATCAAAACCCAGGCCGTCAAATTCCCCTGAATTCATCAGCGCACCACGTTCGGTGTAAGCAGCCTCGGCGAGGTTAGCGGGTGCATCGGGGGGGCCAGCGATGACCTGAACAATGGGCAGTTGGTATTTGGTCGCGAACTCCCAATCCCGTTGATCGTGTCCGGGAACCGACATCACTGCACCTGAGCCGTAACCCATAAGTACAAAGTTGGCGACCCATACCGGTAGGGGTTCGCCGGTGAGTGGGTGTTCAACGGTGAGTCCGGTATCCATCCCGCGCTTTTCGAGTGTCGCCATGTCGGCCTCGGCCACCTTGATATGACCGAGCTCTTCGATAAAAGCCGCGAGCTCGTTGTTACTGGCAGCCGCCTCTAGCGCCAGCGGATGCTGTGGCGCAACAGCAAGGTACGTTGCACCCATAAGGGTGTCCGGCCGGGTGGTATAAACCTCTAGGAAAGAGCCGTCCTGCTGTTTAAAACGAATCGTGGCGCCCTCTGAACGACCGATCCAGTTACGCTGCATGGCAATGACCTGCTCGGGCCATTGCTCCAAGGTATCAAGATCATCGAGCAGTTGTTGGGCATACGCTGTGATTTTGATAAACCACTGGTTAATGGCTCTGCGTTCGACCGGCGTGTCACAGCGCCAACACTTGCCATCGACGACCTGTTCATTGGCTAAAACCGTTTGATCATTTTCACACCAGTTGACGTCCGCTTCTTTCTTGTAAGCCAGTCCCCGCTCCATGAGTCGGGTGAAGAACCACTGCTCCCATCGGTAGTAATCGGGTTGGCAGGTTGTGACCTCGCGATCCCAGTCATAGGCAAAGCCTAGTCTCGCGAGTTGCCGTTTCATTTCCTGCACGTTTTCGAGTGTCCAGGAAGCTGGCGGTACGTTATTGGCGATCGCTGCATTCTCCGCCGGGAGTCCAAACGCATCCCACCCCATTGGTTGAAGCACGTTTTTTCCCAGCATCCGCTGATAGCGCGCAATCACGTCGGCAATGGTGTAATTGCGTACGTGACCCATGTGCAACTTCCCGCTGGGATAGGGGAACATGGCCAGACAATAGAATTTGTCGCGCGTGTCATCCCGCGTCGCGTGGTAAACATTGTTTGCTGCCCAGCGGGCCTGTGCGTCGAGCTCAATTTGCTCGGGGGTGTATTCCTGACTCATACCGACTCAATTAAGTAACCCCTGACTGGGGTGTGTACAGACTTGTTTAGCTTCGGTTGATTGTATCAGCCGGAGCCTAGTCTGGGTGGGCTCTGTTGCCGCGCTGGCGTAAAAACAATCCCTGCAAAAAGAGGGCGCCGAATACCCACATGAGCCAAGGGCTTGTGTGGATGAGTGGCGTTTCACCGGAGTGGGGTTGAACGTTGCTTGAGATGACTTCCTCGCGAAACTGCGCACTCGTGGCAATCGGCCGGCCCCGGTGGTCGATAATCGCAGAAACGCCGTTGTTGGTTCCCCTGATGACAGGCTTGCCGGTTTCGATAGCCCGGTACTGAGCCATTTGCAGATGCTGCAGAGGGCCTATGGATTCCCCGAACCAGCTGTCGTTACTGACCGTGACAATCAGCCCCGCGTCTCGAGCGCCCGCCAGAACAAAAGCAGGATAAACAATTTCGTAGCAAATAAACGGCGCAATGGCGACGGCTCCCGCCGTCAGGCGCGGTGTCACTGAGGGGCCGGGGATGAAGTTTGACATCGGGAGGTCGAAAAACTGGATGAGCCCGCGAAGAAAAGACTCAAGAGGCACATATTCACCAAAGGGCACCAGCTTTTGCTTGTGGTGGATCCCCTCACCCTGACCAAGGGCAACAATGCTGTTGTATCGGTTGGCTTGCTCCCGAATTGGAACGCCGGTTATCAAGGTGGCCTTGCCGGCTGTCGCCAGCAGGGATTGTTCAGTCAGATAGTCGCCAAGCCGGTCTTGGTAAGCGGGCAGTGCCGATTCGGGCCATAAGACGATATCGTGATTGCCGTAAAGTTCAGCGGTCTTTTGCGCATACTGATCCAGAATCGGGAAAAAGTAGCGGCGATCCCATTTCTTTTCGAGGGGGATGTTGGGCTGGTAGACGGCGACGGAAACCGGGCCCCCAACAGGTGTGGTCCATTCCTTGTTCGCGAAAAGAGGGCCCATTGCCCACAGTAAAAGAAATCCGGCAGTGGCCCAGCGTGCGCCCAGAGCCCCTCGGGTCTTGATCAGTGAGCCGATGCTTGCCGCGAGCCCGGTAATCAAAAAGCCGGTACCGAAGACCCCGACCAGCGGTACCCATCCCCTGAGCGGGCTGTCGAGAGCGGTATAGCCTGCATACAGCCAGGGAAATCCGGTGAGCAACCAACTTCGCAACCATTCGAACAGACCCCAGAGCGCGGCGAAGGTCACCGGGGCCCAAAAGGGCGTCTGAGCCCCGAAGCGGTGATAGACCAGTGCTTGTGTGCCATGCAAAAGCGCGAGTCCGAGGCAAAAACATAGGGTGAGAAAAAGTGCCAGCGGCACCGGAGCACTGCCATAGACATTGATGCTGACATAGATCCAAGAGGCCCCGGTCAGAAACAGCCCCGCACCGTAGAGCCAGCCGTCAGCAAAAAATGAGTTGCTCGAATTTAGCGTTAAAAACAGCAGGCAGATGCTGAGCAGGGTGCATGGCCAGAGATCAAAGGGCGCAAGCCCTAGCGGGAAAATCGCTCCTGCTACGAGCAGCAATCCGATTCGCGTGAGAGAAAAGCGCGTGAGCGCCATGATTATTGGTCGGCTGCGGGGGCTGATCGGGTGACGCGAAGGCTTATCAGTCGGCGCTGATCGGCATTCACTACCTTGAATTCGAAACCGTCAAAGCGAGTTACCTCGCTGCGTGTGGGCACGTGTCCAAAGGCATTCACCACGAGTCCGCCGATGGTGTCGAACTCTTCTTCGCTCAGCTCGACGCCGAAAAATTCGTTGAAATCCTCAATAGGCGTTTGCGCACGAACGAAATACTCCTCCGCGTTTATGCGTCGGATATCCCTGCCCTCATCAACGTCGGTTTCATCTTCGATTTCACCCACAATTTCTTCCAGCACGTCTTCAATCGTTACCAGACCCGCCACACCGCCGTATTCATCGATGACGATGGCCATGTGATTGCGATTTTGCCGGAACTCTCGCAGCAGCACGTTGAGTCTTTTGCTTTCAGGTACGACCACGGTGGGGCGCAGCAAGCTTTTTAAATCGAACTGGGCGTCGCGGTCGATAATGAGTGGCAGCAAATCCTTGGCAAGTAAAATGCCAACAACGTTGTCGAGGCTGTCATCAATGACCGGATATCGACTGTGGGCGGCATGAATCACCTGCGGCAAAGCTTCCTCCAGCTCGGCATCTACCTTGATCACGGTCATCTGCGCACGCGGGATCATAATGTCTCTGACCTGCATGTCGCTGACCGAGAGCGCCCCCTCCATGATGGTTTTGGCATCCTCATCAATCAGTTCGTTGTCGGCGGCGAGATTGAGAAAGCCTTCAAGATCGGCTCTGCTCTGGGGTGTACCCGACAAAAAGTGGGTTAAGCGTTCCAGCCAGCTACGCTCGTCTGAATCCGAGTGGCGTGTGTCGTTCACGGGGATGGTTCTCTTTGGTCAGAAAGTTGGTAGGGATCATTGAAGCCAAGACCCCGCAAAATCGCTACTTCCAACGCTTCCATGGCCTGGGCGTCGGCAGGGGCAATGTGATCATAGCCGAGCAGGTGTAAGACACCGTGCACCGTCAGGTGGGCCCAATGGGACTGCTCGGACTTGCCTTGTTCATTCGCTTCAGACAGCACAACCGGGGAGCAGATGGCAATGTCCCCAAGTAGTGACGCCGTTTGTTCAGTCGCTAAATCCGCGGGGAAAGAGAGCACGTTGGTGGGGCCTGTTTTGGCACGGAAGCGCGCGTTGAGCTCAGCCATTTCCTCAAGGTCATTGATGCGAAAGCTCACCTCAGGATGCGCCGGCAGCGGCTGCTTGAGGTGGTTGAGTGTTGCCGTTACCCAACAATAAAAGCTGTCGTCATCGGGGCTCGGGACAGCCGGATCTTTATCGATATGAACGACCGGAGTCATGGCTCCCGCAAACCTTTGTTGGGTACCCGGGCTTCAAATTCGTCGTAGGCCGCTACTACGCGCTGCACCAACGGATGGCGCACCACATCTTTATTGGCGAACCACGTAAACGTGATGCCCTTGACGCCGTCAAGCACCTGGGTTGCGTGGGTAAGCCCCGATTGCTGGCCTTTCGGAAGATCGACCTGTGTGGCGTCCCCGGTGATGACGGCGGTCGAGCCAAAGCCAATCCGCGTGAGAAACATCTTCATTTGTTCGCGGGTGGTGTTCTGCGCTTCATCCAAAATGATAAAGGCGTTGTTGAGGGTTCTCCCGCGCATGAAGGCGAGGGGCGCAACTTCAATAATGTTGCGCTCGATATATTTTGTCACGGTCTCGAAGCCGAGCATTTCATAGAGGGCGTCGTAGAGAGGTCGCAAATAGGGGTCCACTTTTTGGCTCAGGTCGCCGGGCAAAAATCCGAGTCGCTCGCCGGCTTCAACCGCGGGGCGTACCAGCAGGATGCGTCGCACATCCTCATCGATA
>CBFHQV010000023.1:27312-32817 GCA_965658055.1 Luminiphilus sp.
TTGCCCGTGCCCGCAGGGCCGATGCCAAAGTTAATGTCGTGCCGCTGAATGGCTGCGACATAGCCTTGCTGATTTCGTCCCCGCGGCTTGATGGACGCCCGCTTAGTTCGGATGATGCCGATCGGTGACGCTGGGTTGGTCATCTCTTGGGCCATCTCATGCTGCGCCACCAAGTGCTCCAGGTCGGCCTGTTGCAGATGGAGGTGAATTGATTCCGGGCTCAAGTTGATGCCGCGTTGAACCTCGTCATACAGCGAGCGCAACAATGCCACCGTCGCGGCAGCGGCTTCTGCTCCGCCCTCCACCGTGAAGTGATTGGATCGATTGTTGATGCTTACCCCTAGACGCTCTTCAATTTGACGCAAATGGCCATCGAGCTGGCCGCACAAAACGGCCAGATGGCGTGCATCATTGGGGTCAAGGGTGAAGCTGAGCTGGGTGGTCGGCTCCGGCTCGGGTTCCGGTGCTACCGACGCGTTATCGATTTCCAACGCCTGTGTTGCCGCTCTTTTTACGATGGGAAGGAGAAGATACCGAGGTTTTGGCGGGAGTCAACCGTTCTCTGTGCGGGTTTTGCCGCTCAAACAAGGGTTCCGCGCAGGGAGTTTGGCAGCGCTTCAACAATAGTAACGTCAGAGAATCCGCCGATTTTCGCGTGATCGCCGCAGTGAAAGTTGACCACCCGGTTGTTCTCGGTACGGCCCGCCAGCTGCCCCGGATCCTTTTTTGAGACGCCCGTAACCAAAATACGCTGTTGCGTATTGACCATCGACTCACTGATACGAGCCGCTTGTTGCGCAATTCGCCCCTGCAATATCTGCAGGCGCTGTTTTTTTACTTCCATGGGCGTCTGATCCGGGAGGTCTGAGGCGGGGGTTCCGGGTCGAGCGCTGTAAATGAAACTGAATGAAGTATCGAAACCAATGTCTTCGATCAATTTCATGGTGTCTGCGAACTCCTGTTCGCCTTCGCCGGGAAAACCGATGATGAAGTCTGACGACAGGGAGATATTTGGCCTGATTTTTCGTAGCGCGCGAATCTTGGCTTTGTACTCGAGCGCCGTGTGCCCGCGCTTCATAGCCATCAGTATCTTGTCCGAGCCACTTTGAACGGGCAGATGCAGGTGGTCTACTAAACTTGGAATCTCCGCATACGCCTGAATAATAGCGTCGGAGAACTCAACCGGATGGGAGGTGGTGTAGCGGATACGCTCGATGCCCGGCACGCGGTGGACCAAGTGCAGCAGGTCGGCAAAGTCGACGATCTCACCGAGGTGATTAGCACCCCGGTAGGCGTTGACGTTCTGGCCGAGCAGGTTAACTTCCTTTACGCCTTGATCGGCGAGCCCGGCAATTTCTGCGATCACATCGTCGAGGGGCCGAGAAACTTCTTCGCCCCGGGTGTAGGGCACCACGCAAAAGGTGCAGTATTTGCTGCACCCCTCCATGATTGACACGAAGGCGTTCGGTCCATCCATCCGTGGCTCGGGGAGACGATCAAACTTTTCTATCTCAGGAAAGCTGACATCGACCACGATCGGTTCCCCACCGCGCCGAGAGTCGATCATCTCAGGTAATCGGTGCAGGGTTTGCGGTCCGAAGATCAAGTCGACAAAGGGTGCCCGTTTGCCAATATCCGCACCCTCCTGGCTGGCCACGCATCCTCCCACCCCGATAATGAGGTCGGGATTGGCGAGCTTCAGGGGCTTCCAGCGACCCAGCTGATGAAATACTTTTTCCTGTGCTTTTTCGCGAATTGAGCACGTGTTCAGCAGCAGTACGTCGGCTTCATCGGCATTGTCGGTCAGCTCAAGGCCATGGCTTTCGCCCAGCAGATCGGCCATTCTGGCAGAGTCATACTCGTTCATTTGGCAGCCATGGGTCTGTACGAAAAGCTTTTTGCGCGGGGCTTCTGGCACGGGAAAATCTCGAGAACCGGGAATGAATAGTGCTAAGTATACCGGTGCTGGAGGTTTTCAACGACCGTGGCACTGGCGATTTGTGCCGGAAGTGGTACCATTCCGCCCCTTTTCAGCGCTGCCACATATTCATGTCGTCACAACCCGTATACAAAGTTATCTTCCAAAACGGCGGTCAGGTGTTCGAAGTGTTCGCGCGCCAGATCTACCAGAGCGATATGTGGGGTTTTATCGAGATCGAGGAATTGGTGTTCGGTGAACGCTCGGCCGTGTTGGTGGACCCCTCGGAGGAAAAGCTCAAGAACGAGTTTTCCGGTGTAAAACGCAGCTATATTCCACTTCATTCGGTGATCCGCATTGACGAAGTGGACAAGGAAGGTGCGGCGAAGGTCTCCGAGGCTGCACCCCAGGGTGCGAAGGTGGCTCATTTGCCGTTCGCGTCAATTCCCCCGGCGCCGGGGGGCGGCGAAGAATAAACTACCCATACGGTTGAAATTCTTGCGGTCCGAGCCCATATCTCGCTAGGCAAGGAGTGGTTTTCCGACGGTGAGGAGCGCCGTACTGATGGCGGATAACAGCGAAAATCCAGACGATAACGGCGTTGAGATTAACGGAGATGATGCTGTGATCGAAGGTGTGTCGGCCCACTACGAATTTGGTGCCGATGACGTTATGCCCGCGGGTGGGGATAAGGCCCCTGCGGTGGCTGAAGATGTATTGCCTGACACCTTGGTTCTGCTGCCGCTTCCGGGCCGACCCTTCTTCCCCGGGCAAGTCCAGCCCATTGGCCTGAATCCTGATCAGTGGCAGGAGACCTTGCAGGCAATCGCCGAGCAGGGCTCAGGATTGTTGGGGCTGGCATTCGTCGGTGACAAGAATCCGTCAGAGGCGGAAGCTGCGGATTTCCCGGAAATCGGCTGCGTGGTCAGGTTGCACAAAACCCCCGGTCACAACGACGGCGCCGTCCAATTCTTGGCACAAGGGGTGAAGCGATTTAATCGCATACGCTGGTTGAAAACTGACGGTCCGTTCATTGCTCAGGTGGAATACCCGCCGACCCAAGGAGATCGCGACAGTGATGAAGTCAAGGCCTATGCCATGGCGATCATCGCGGCAATCAAAGAGCTGCTGCCCCTGAACCCCCTCTATTCAGA
Source organism: Luminiphilus sp. (assembly GCA_965658055.1). Taxonomy (GTDB): domain Bacteria; phylum Pseudomonadota; class Gammaproteobacteria; order Pseudomonadales; family Halieaceae; genus Luminiphilus. The sequence goes on from CBFHQV010000023.1 coordinate 30,385, forward strand.
GGAGTTGAAACAGTACTTGGGCAACTTCAATCCCAATCAGCCCAGTTTGCTTGCGGACTTTGCGGCGGCGTTGACCACCGCGTCGGGAGAGCGACTGCAGGAAATCCTCGAATCTCTCCCTTTGATCGCTCGTATGGCGAAGGTGCTCGAATTGCTGCGGCGTGAAAAAGAAGTCGCGGAACTGCAGGGCCAAATCAGCCGGGAGGTCAATGAAAAGGTTACGGACAACCAGCGCGAATTTTTCCTAAAGGAGCAGATGAAGGTTATCCAGCGTGAGCTGGGCATCACCAAAGACGACAAGACCTCCGATGCCGATCGCTTTGCCGACCGCATGGGTGAACTGTCTCCCCCCGATAACGTCATGGCGCGGTTTCAGGAGGAGCTCGACAAGCTAAGAGTGCTGGAATCGGGGTCGCCGGAATATGCCGTGACGCGAAATTATCTGGATTGGGTGACCTCGGTGCCCTGGGGTGTTTTTTCCGAGGATAATCTTGACCTTGTCCAGGCGCGCCAAGCGTTGGACGCACACCACGACGGACTCGATGACGTCAAAAAACGCATTATTGAATTTCTGGCAGTCGGTTCATTCAAGGGTACGGTAGATGGATCGATACTGTTGCTGGTCGGTCCTCCAGGGGTGGGCAAAACCAGCATCGGTCGGTCCATTGCCGACGCGCTCGGGCGCGAGTTTTATCGCTTCAGCTTGGGCGGCATGCGAGATGAGGCCGAAATCAAAGGTCACCGACGGACCTATATCGGGGCCATGCCCGGCAAGCTGGTGCAAGCCCTGAAAGATGTCAAAGTCGCCAACCCTGTCATCATGCTCGACGAAATTGACAAGGTCGGCGCCTCCTACCAGGGAGATCCAGCCTCGGCACTATTGGAGGTTCTTGACCCGGAGCAGAACAGCGAGTTTCTTGATCATTACCTCGACCTCAGGGTTGACCTATCCCGGGTGCTGTTTGTCTGCACCGCGAATCAACTCGACACCATCCCGCCTGCATTGTTGGACCGCATGGAGACTATCCGCCTCGCCGGCTATATCGCGGAAGAGAAGCAGGCCATTGCCAAAAATCATTTGTGGCCCAAGCTGCTCGAGCGCCATGGCGCCAAATCAAGTCAGGTTCGTATTAACGAGGCCGCGCTTAAAATGGTCATTGAATCCTACTGCCGTGAAGCCGGTGTCCGGCAGTTGGAAAAACAGCTGGCGAGTCTGATTCGGAAATCAATTGTTCGCCTCGTTGATGGAGATGAGGAACGGGTTCGATTGGGCAAGAAAGAGGTTGCCGATATGCTGGGACAGCCCCGGTATCGCAATGAGCGCCCCCCTCGGGGTCGTGGCGTTGTTACCGGCCTCGCTTGGACCGCCCATGGTGGTGCCACATTGGCGATTGAGTCGAGCAAAGTTCACACCCTGAATCGGGGGTTCAAGCTAACCGGTCAATTAGGCGAGGTCATGAAAGAGAGCGCCGAAATTGCCTACAGCTATGTGGTAGCACACCTGCGAGAGCTTGGATGTGATGAGGACTTTTTCGATATGTCCATGGTGCATTTGCACGTGCCTGAGGGCGCCACACCCAAGGATGGACCGAGCGCTGGTATCACCATGGCGACGGCGTTGGTCTCGCTGGCGCGCCGCGAGCGTATCCGCCAGCCACTCGCCATGACCGGCGAATTAACCTTAACGGGTCGGGTTCTGGCTGTTGGTGGTATTCGTGAAAAAGTTATCGCAGCGAGGCGACAAAAAATTTCTGAATTGATTTTGCCTCAGGCAAATCGTGCCGATTACGAGGAACTTCCCGACTATCTCCAGGACGGATTGACGGTGCACTTCGTGCGCAGTTTCCGCGAGGTGTTTGATGTGGTCTTCGACAGTGCCAGAGAGGATCGACAGCTCCATTAAGCGAGGTCTGCCGGCTATCAGGGCGCTTCTGCTGTGATGATCGCTCGCTTAGGTGCCGGATGGCCTTCAACGGTGAGATCGGGGTTGGCTGGATCGAGGAACTGGGCGAGGGAATGAAAAGTCATCCACTCGGTAGACCGCTGCTCGTCGATGGACGTGGTCGTACAATCGATGAGCTCGGCCTGGCGAAACCCCGTTTTTTTCAGCCAGGCTAACAGGGCTGCCACGCTGGGAAGGCACCAGACATTGCCCATGCGGGCATAGCGCCCCGGCGGGGTGAATACCGTATTTTGGTCCCCATCGACGATCAGGGTTTCCAAGATGAGCTGACCGCCAGCGCACAGGGCCTCACGCAGTGCTATCAGATGATCAAAAGGCGACCGCCGGTGATAAAGAATCCCCATAGAAAACACCGCGTCGAAGGCTTTTAAGCCTGGGGGAAGGTGCTCTATGCCAAGGGGCAGCACGAAAATATCAGGTGCATTCAGATAGCGCTGGAGTGCTTTAAATTGCAGGACAAAGAGTGGGGT
>CBFHQV010000024.1:0-30964 GCA_965658055.1 Luminiphilus sp.
TGTACAGACCCCCAAGGGGGTTAATAAGCCGGAAAAGTGCGGTCCCCGTGGGCCAATTTGCTTGGTGAATCACTCGAGTGGAACCCCCGCGGCCTCGAGAATGGCGCGCATGGGGGCAAGTTGTTCCTCGTAGCGACGCCAGCGGCCAATCGACCGCGTGTGTGCGGGCTCACGCACTTGCACGGCACTGGCGGTTGCCACGCCCGCGCTGGACTCGTGGAAATGTAGACAGTCGTCCTCCCACTCCAGCTCGAGCTCGGCTATCAGTTGTCGGGCGTTGGGCTCCAAGTCTGCCGCCGTTGCCTCGTAGCTAATATCAATAATCCTGCCCGGAAACTCCCTGTGCCAGTGGGCCATCAAATCCCGGTAGCGAATATGATGGCGCGCCATTTCCTCCTGATCGTAGGAATGCAAATAGGCATCCGCAAAAAGTTGCTTAAAGCTGGCAAAGCAGGCATCCATGGGCCCACGCACCAGATGAACGATCTTGGCATTGGGTAGCGCCGCCAGGATTAATCCGATATTTAGGTAATTTACCGGTAATTTATCGACAAATCGCGGCAATTTACCGCGCATTCGCGTCGAGGACTGCAGGTACATCGTACCCAGTTCGGCCGGATTGAGCGCGGCGGCCGCCTCCAGCAGTTCGGGACTGTAGCGCCGCGGGTCCTGAATTTTTGCCAGACGGCGGATGGCGAGGCCAAATTGCTGCAGCTCCCCAGCGGAGTGGACTTCGGAGTGACTGGTGATAATTCGCTCGATCAGCGTGGTGCCAGTACGAGGCTGCCCCAGCACAAAGATTGGTGAGGCGTCAGGGTTGCCTGCGGTGCGCTGGGCTAGCCAATCTCGTGTGTAGGTCGCCTTGAGGGCATCAAACATGACCTGTTCGGTGGGCTCATCGAAGGCCACCGTCTGACGTCTGGCGGCAGCCCCCGCAGCGAAGGCGTCGAAGGCTTCCGGCCAGGCTTTGGTGTCTTCCAGCTCTTTTCCCAGCGCGTAGTAGAGAAACCCTAGCCCCCGAGGGTTGTTCTCGTTGCGTGCCAGCAAGCTCCGCATTTGATCAATATGGGTGCTCGAGTCTGCTTTGACCGCGCTCGCGAAGCCCCAATGGGCTTGGGGCGTGTTGGGTTGAATGTCTATAACGTCGCTAAAAATGGCCTTTGCGGTATCTATCTCCCCCAAAAAGACCAAATTATTAGCTAAATTCATCATGTATTGCGGCGTATTGGGCGCGGTGGTGGTGGCCCGTGCGAAAAACGCCTTTGCGGCGTCATATTCGCCTAACTGGGTTAAAACGGTGCCGATCGTGTCAAGAACGGCTGGGTCGGCGGGTTTTAAGCGGCGGGTTTCAAGCAGCGCCTGTTCCGCCAGTTTCACCCGCCCCTCACTGGCGTTGAGGCGCGCCAGTTGAGACCAGGCGGCAGCGTGGTTGGGGTCGAGTTTGACGACTGACTTGAAGGCGCGGTGTGCGTTGGGTCGATCAGCGGCCTCAAGGGCCACCAGTCCCACTAAAAAATGGGCGCTAGGGTTCTGCGGGTCCACATCCAGCGCCTGTTTACAGCACTGCCCCGCCCTCGCAATATCATTACGATTAAGCGCATCGAAGCCTTCAGCGAGCACCTTGGTTATCGCTTCATTCATAGCTTTGCACTGTGCGCCCCATGGATGGACTGTGGAACGCGACCAGCGGGTCTGCGTCGGACGCGCCTTCACTGTGGCTCAAGGCCTGCATAAACAAGCTGAACAGCTCTGCCTGACTCGAGATATCGAGCTTGGCATAGGCATGCTTGCGATGTAGCTTGACGGTCTCGGTGGATATCGCCAGCTTTTCGGCGATCAGCCGCGTGCTGTTTCCCAGCAGCACCATGCCCGTGATTTGCTGTTCGCGGCGGGTCAGTATGGAGCTACCGAACGCCGCCAGCGAGGACTCCATGCGCGCGCGCAGACTGGGATCACCGCGCTGCTGGCTGACGCCCTCCGCCCAATGGCGCTGGATGATGGTTTCGATCAGGGGGAAGAATTCGCGAAGTGTTGATAGTGAGCGCTCACTAAAGCCCTGCCCCCTTTTAAGCAGTCCTAGGGACAGGTTCACAAAGCCCTCCTCCAGCGCCACCAGCAGTCCACACTCGTCGCTCAGGCCGTTGTTGTGATACCAGGTGCGGTAGTACTCGCTACTTTTAAAGCCATGAGGAGCGAGGGCTTTGAGGCGAAAAACACCATAGCGATTATCGATGGTCGCTGCGCGGTAATAGGGGTCCAGCAGGAAGGCGCGCTGGATATAGCTGTTGAGCGAGCTGGTGTCACCGCCTACACGCGGCGTGTTGAACTCAACCGTGGGTAGTTGCCCTGCTCTGAACAGCAGCAAACTCATATCTTCTGCCCTGACCAGTTCACCCACAGCACAGCAAATAGCCGAAGGAAACTCGGCTGATCCCACCTGCTTGAGCGCTTCGGCTAAACGATGGGGAAAGGATGGCGTCGGTGTCATGGCCGCAGATTACCACGGACTCATCGAGGAAATAGGGCCGCGATGTTGTTCTCGATGTCGGGGTCTACCGCTGCACCCCGGGAAGCTCCGCTAGGACAGTTGGTCCCGAACCGACCCGAACAGCTCATCGTCCGAGGGCAGCGTCTTTTCTTGGGGCAACGGCATCGATACCCAGGTCTCATTGATCAAATCCCGCCAAGAAATATTGTTGTTGGTGCCGTTACCTCCCCAGGATCCACAGCCAAGCGAAAAGGTCTGGCGCATCCCGTTCCACAGGTTGCCGCTGTTTGACGCAGATTGGGGCTGATTGACCATGACCCGGGAGGTTCGCGTCTGATGGGCCAGCTTCATAATGTTGGTATCATTGTTGGAGTAAATGCCGCAGGAGTGTCCCTGCCCCTGATAGGCTTGTATATGGCGTGTAAGCTCGATGGCGTGATCGATGTCCCGTGCGCGATAGAGCGCCATGATTACCGACAGCTTTTCACCCGAGAAGGGGTGCTCAGGCCCCCAGCCATCTTCTAACACAATAAAAAATTGGGTATCCGGGGGCGGATTAAACCCTGCTATAGCCGCAATCCGGTCGGCGGGCTGGGCCACCATCTGGGTATTAATATGAAGTTCATCGTCCCAAAGGGCGGCACGGAGCTTGGCTTTTTCATCGGCTGAACACAAATAGCCGCCTTTTTCTTGCAGTTTCTTGAGCATGTCTTCGTAGATAGCATCCATAAGGATGACCGAATTGTCCGATGAGCATGACGCCGCCAGATCCAGCGTTTTAGACAGGCGTATCTTTTCGGCTGCCGCATCGAGATCAGCGGTTTCATCGACGGTAATGACCGCATTGCCCACACCCACGCCTAGCGCAGGTGTGCCGCTGGAATAGGCCGCGGTTACCATGGCGCCGCCGCCCGTCGCGAGGACACGGTCACACTGGCGCATAAGCTCGTTAGTTGTTTCGAGGGACGGGGTCTCGATGGCAATAACCAGATCTTCCGGGGCCCCCATTTTCTTGAGCGCCGCTCGCATCAGGTCGCAAATCTTCTTGTTAGTCAGTTTGGCCCGTGGGTGCGGGGCAATGATGATGGAGTTTCGGCCTTTGATCGCGTGTATTGCCTTGATGACCGGCGTAGCCTCGGGGTTGGTTGAGGGCGCCAACGCACCGATAACACCGAGGGGTTTGGCAATAATCCTGATCTGCCGCTCAGGCAGCTCTTCGATAACCCCCACCGATTTGTCATTGATGATATCCGCGAGGGTGGCACGGGTTTTTCGCTGGATTTTTAAAAACTTGCCTTCGTAGTTACCAAGCTGAGTCTCATCCACCGCGAATTGGGCGATTTCTTCCGCCACGCCCGGTTGAGCCACGGACCACACCATGGCGCGGATCAGGGCGTCAACTTGTTCCTGGGTGTAGTCAGCTATCTGCTCCTGCGCGATGCGCGAGCGCTCAACCAAGGCGCGAATAAAGCCCTCTGGGTCGTTTGCAGAATCGGCGTGTGCTGTTGTCATGCTGGGCCTCGAATGTCTCAAAAGGACGACGAAAAAAAGAACGACGAAAACGTGACGTGTCAGGTTATCATAGGTGGCAGAATAGTAACGCCCGTCGATGATCTTGACTACGGGTGCCGTTACCTCACTTGGGTGAGGTAGTGTTGCAACGGGGTGAGGTAGTCTCCTGCGCATCAACCCGTCAATCGGGGGTACTGCGTCATGTAATGCCCAGCAGGCCTGCTTGATGCCGTCGAGTTAAATCGGTTTGTAGACTCAATTTAGCGGCTGAAAGACTGAGCGACTGCACAACCCCGCGGCGTTACAATGGGACACTCATGACTTTTTTCAACAAGACGATATATCGAGCTTCCCGTGAATTTTGAACTTAATGATCAGCAGCAATTTTTTGTGGATAGTGCAAGGGCGTTTTCACTCGGTGAGCTGGCGCCCCATGCTGCGCGCTGGGACGCCGAGGCGATTTTCCCCAAGGCCACACTGAAGGCGGCAGGGGACCTCGGGTTCATGGGAATGTACACGCCAGAGCGCGCGGGTGGCCTTGGCATGACCCGTCTTGATGCCAGTCTTATCGTTGAGGAGTTGGCACGGGGTTGCACCACCACGGCAGCGTTTTTAACGATCCACAATATGGCGACATCTATGGTTGGCAAGTACTGTCAGCAGGGCGTGATTGACGAATGGTGTCCCGCGCTGGTCTCGGGAGAAAAGCTGGCGTCCTACTGTTTAACCGAGCCAGGGGCTGGCTCTGATGCGGCGGGCCTGAAAACAAGAGCTGTCCTCGAGGGCGACCAGTACATTGTCTCCGGAAGTAAGGTTTTTATCTCAGGGGCCGGTGATACCGATGTGCTTGTGGTGATGACTCGGACCGGTGGTGAGGGTCACAAGGGAATCACGGCCTTGCTTATTCCGGCGGACGCGGAGGGCGTTAGCTACGGCAAGAAAGAAGAAAAGATGGGTTGGAACGCCCAGCCTACCCGCATGGTGTCCTTCGATAATGTCTGCGTTCCTGTGACGCATCGCTTGGGTGAAGAAGGGCAGGGCTTCGCGATAGCCATGGAGGGCCTTGACGGCGGTCGCATCAATATTGCGACGTGCTCGGTGGGGACTGCGCAGCAGGCGCTGGAGGATGCTGTTGCTTATGTGAGTGATCGTAAACAGTTTGATACGCCGATCGCAGATTTTCAAAACACGCAATTCAGGCTCGCCGATATGGCCACCGAGCTGGTGGCAGCCCGACAAATGATTCGTCTCGCCGCGAGCAAGCTTGATAACCGAGACCCCCAGGCCACTACCTACTGTGCCATGGCCAAACGATTTGCCACCGACGTCGGTTTCTCGGTGTGCAATCAGGCGCTTCAACTATTTGGTGGCTATGGCTACATCAAGGAGTACCCGGTCGAGCGCTATGTGCGCGATACCCGTGTACACCAAATTCTTGAGGGGACTAACGAAATTATGCGCGTCATCATTGGCCGTAAACTTATGATGGACGGCGCCTTAGAGGTGATTAAATGAGTATCAGTCAGTCAGAAAAGATCAAAGTCACTCTCGAGGGGCATATCGCCTGCCTTACGATTGACAATCCCGCTGCCAATACCTGGGATCCTGAGAGCCTTCCCGCTCTGAAAGACATAGTGGAAACACTCAATGCTCAACCGGAAATCTATGCCTTGGTGCTGACAGGAGCGGGAGAGAAATTCTTTTCAGCGGGTGCCGACCTCAAGCTGTTCGCCGATGGCGATCCCACCACTGCTCAACGCATGGCCGATGCTTTTGGTGCCGCCTTTGAAACGCTGGCGGACTTTAGAGGTGTATCTATCGCAGCGATTAACGGCTTCGCCATGGGCGGCGGACTAGAGGTGGCACTGGCCTGCGATATTCGCATCGCTGAAAGCCACGCCCAGATGGCGCTGCCGGAGGCGAAGGTCGGCTTATTACCCTGTGCGGGGGGGACGCAACGATTGACTCAGTTGGTGGGAGAGGGCTGGGCCAAGCGCATGATTTTATGCGGCGAGCGCCTCTCAGCTGACAAGGCTTTGGCCTTAGGATTGGTCGAGGAAGTCGTGCCCTCTGGTGAGTCCCTGATTGTCGCTACTCAGCTCGCTGAGCGGGTGGCACACCAAAGCCCAACGTCCATTGCGGCATGTAAGCGGCTTATTCATAGTGCGCGAGATATTGCTATTGGCTCGGGGCTGGCTGCGGAGCGGGATGAGTTCGTCCAGCTTTTCAGCACCGAAGACCAGCGAGAGGGTGTCAATGCCTTTCTCGAGAAGCGATCACCAGAGTGGAAGAATCGATAATGACAGGCGTGCATCAGCAAATCATTGGGCAGGGCGCTAAGCGAGTAGGGCAGTTGACCCTCGACGCGCCCAAAACACTGAACTCCCTGACCCGCGAGATGGTTGAGTTAATGACAGAGGCACTCGAAGCGTGGCGAGATGACCCCAGCATTGCCGCTATTGTTATTGATGGCAGCGGCGAAAAGGCATTTTGTGCGGGTGGCGATGTGCAGGCGCTGAGAAATTCTTGTATGGAAAATCCCGGGGGTCCCTGCGATTACGCCGAGAATTTTTTCGCCCGGGAATACCGGATGAATTACCTGCTACACACGTTTCCCAAGCCGGTCGTTTGCTGGGGTCACGGTGTCGTGATGGGAGGCGGGCTTGGCATTTTGGCAGGCTGCAGTCACCGTGTGGTGAGCGAGCGAACACGAATCGGCATGCCTGAAGTCACCATCGCCTTGTTTCCTGACGTGGGCGGCAGCTGGTTTCTCAACAAAATGCCAGGACAAGTAGGGCGATTTCTTGCACTGACGGCAGCGCATATCAACGCTGCTGACGCCCTATTTTGTGGGCTTGGCACAACATTTTTGGCTCACGAACAGAAGCAGGCGGTGCTTGATCGGCTCGCAGAGACTGTTTGGACTGACGACGCAAAGACAAATGCGGAGCTTGTAGATAAGGCTCTTGCGACCTCCGCCAACGCCGACTTGCCCGCGCCGCAGTTGGAACCGGCCCTCGATACCATCAACGCCCTCATGGCGGGTAATGATCTACAGGAGATCTCCAACAGGCTGCTTGATGGCCGGGATGAGGAGTCCTGGGTAGGCAAGGCCTGCAATGGTTTTGCCCACGGCTCCAAGCTGGCGGCGTCCTGGATATTTCGTCAATTGAATGAATCTGCGGGACGAACGCTTGAACAGGTGTTTGAAAGCGAACTCATTTTAGGGACCAACATTATGCGTCACCCCGAATTTTCCGAGGGGGTGCGCGCGCTGCTTGTCGATAAAGATCGCAATCCCCAGTGGTCTTACCCGCAGGTGGCGGATGTCCCCGACGATGTTCTCGATGGGTTTTTTGAGACACCCAAAGAGATGCCCTCCCTCAACCTGCCTGCCTAATCTGGAGCGAACCTAATGGCCGTTATCGCATTTATTGGACTTGGCAATATGGGCGGGCCCATGGCCAAAAACCTGCTCAAGGCCGGGCACACCGTTCAGATATTTGATCTTTCAGCCGACGCGTTGGCGGATGTCACCGCCGCGGGCGGTGTGGCCTGCGAATCTGCCGTCCATGCCTGTCAGGGTGTAGATGCGGTGATAAGCATGCTCCCCGCGGGCAAGCACGTGAAAATGGTCTACGAGGGTGAGCAGGGATTATTAGCGCTGCTACCCCAAGGGGTGTTGGTGCTTGACGCCAGTACGATCGATTCCCAAACCGCAAGGGAGGTGGGTGATGCCGCCAAAGACAGTGGCATTGACTTCATGGATACCCCCGTTTCCGGCGGGGTGGCGGCAGCGCAGGCAGGCACCCTAGCCTTTATGTGCGGAGGCAGTCCGGACGCTTTTGAAAGGGCTCGCCCAATCCTCGAAGCGATGGGAAGCGCTGAAAAAATCTTTCATGCCGGTCCCGCGGGGGCGGGGCAGGTAGCAAAAGCCGCCAACAACATGCTGCTGGCTATCCATATGATTGGGACCTGTGAGGCGCTATCAATGGGGGCGGCCAATGGCCTTGATCCTGCGGTGTTATCGACCATCATGAAGGCTAGTTCAGGGAACAACTGGTCGCTGCAGGTATACAACCCGTGGCCACAGGTGATGGATGGAGTGCCTTCCAGCAATAACTACCAGCCCGGTTTTATGGTTGACTTAATGGTGAAGGATCTCGGTCTGGCTAACGATGTTGCAAAGGGGTGTAGTGTCGATAATGCCATGGGAAAGCTTGCCCTTGCGCTCTATGAATCCCACCAGAAGGCGGGTAACGGTGCCCGGGATTTTTCGTCTATTTTGGAAAGCATAAAAGGTTAAATCCTCAAGGTTATTGTGACCCCAGCGTTTGCAACCATTCGGGATTCTCCCGACGGAGAAGATCACCGATGTAGCTCGCAAACTCGAACGTTAAGTGGTGCGAGTCAATGAACATCGGGTGGCCGTCAGGAGTCACGACCTGACAGTCGCGAATACTATTGGAAGTACACAATAGGTCGGTTTTCTTTATCCAATCCGTAGCAAGATTCTCAACCCGTTGGCGGTAGACCTCCTCTTCAGGATGCATGCCCGGGAAAAAATCGAGATGCCTCGAGTCTTTACATCCGATAGCGCTTCCGGTCTGGTTAATAATGCTGGCACACTCCTGTTTAGTGCTGATGTAGTCGTCAATAACAATGACCGATAGCGACGCAGTTTCTTTCTTCATCGTTTCGAGGATTGTGATCAAGGGCAACTTATTTTGAATGGCAGGGCGTCTAGCGCTGTAAACAATAGTTTGCCACTGACCGTTCTTTGAACTTTCTCGTAATTGATCAAGCCTAGCCTGGCATTCCACCGACGTAGAGACTGCCCAGTCTGCGATGGCCTGCAAATTGGCACATTCATTGGTTGCACCAAACCTAACCCAGGATTGGTGATTATTGTCAGGCAACGCAGATGCCAGAATGTTGAACCCGTCAGGTTCATGCGAGTTTCCGATAAATAACACAGTCCGCTGCTCGGGGTTTGCACACCGGTTCGGATCGCTTAATTGGTCGATGCGGCAATGCCGCCTAATGAGTTGAAAACGGCCGGATTTGTAGGCTTTTATTTGCTCTGCACTTAGCACGGCTTGCCGCTGGCTTACGAGATCTGCTCGAATTTGAAGGGTCGCAAGCGCCACGCAAAGCAACAGGGCTATGCCGCCAGAAATTGCTGGAACACCGCCCCAGCCAGTGGATTTTCTAGCGTGCCGCTGATAGAACCGCCGCTCAACTTGATAGTGCAAAAAGAGAGTGAGCAGGAGAGTGACACCTCCCAACACCGCTGAAACGCCATAGCTCAGTTCTGAAAGCGTGTAAGCTCGATAAAGGGCAATGGGTGGCCAGTGAACTAGATACATGGAATAAGAGACGCGCCCCAGCCATCGGGCTAGGGAATTAGAAAGCCAAGGGCTTGGTTCCAATTCGCTCGAGGCGATGAGGACCAACCCGGCCCCAAGACTTGGAATCAGTGCTTGCCATCCCGGAAAGGAGGTGCTGTCACCCAACGTGTAGACGCTGATGGCGCAAAGAGCAAGCCCCACCGAACGGAGCACTTGGCAAAGAAAAAGACTGCCATTGAAATGCCGCCATATTTCAAGCGCAAGAACTCCAAGGCAAAATTGCCAAGCACGAAAAGGGATTAAGTAAAAAGTGGCGGCAGCATCAATTGGCGTATAGATAATGCAGCCTGTTAGGCTCAGCCCGAGAAGTAGTAGCAACCCTATGAGGTAATTGGCGTATCTCAAACGCAATAGTCCGAGGAGCACCAGCGGCCAGAATAGGTAAAACTGTTCCTCTATACCGAGCGACCAAAGATGCAGCAGAGGCTTTAACTCCGCTGAGCTGTCCCAGTACCCCGATTCAAAATAAAAAACAAAATTCGCGAGACTAAAAATCGAAGCAATAGCAGAACGTGCGAACAGTTCCAGCATTTGGGGCTGGAGCAATATGACGCTTGCGACGGTTGTTATGGCGACCGTGGCCAAAATAGCAGGGAACAGCCGTCTAACCCGGTTGGCGTAGAATTCAGAAAGACGAAAGGTTGTATTGGAAATTCGTTGCTGGATTAGCCCAGTGATTAAGAAGCCTGAAATCACGAAAAAGATATCGACGCCCACATATCCACCCTCAAAGCCTGGCACTTGCAGGTGAAATAGCACCACTGAAAGCACAGCGAATGCTCTCAGGCCATCGATATCAGGAAGTGATGTAATAACTCTCACGAGTGAATTATTGCGCGAGCCTCGAGTAATCTGATTAGCCGCACGACGTTAGCACACACAGCGGTGTTTTGGAGCATGTGTTATTTAACTTTCGGCTGAAGAAGCTTCCGGTACGGGGGATACGGTGAGGATCAATAACGACTTGCCGTGGATGCTATGTATCGTCAGCCTGAAGTTAGCTCTGAACCAAGGGCCGCCTTTAAGGGCCCAAGCCAAGGCTCATAGTTTTTCCATTGCTCCAGGGCGGTGGAGAAAATCGGTTGCCGAACTTGCTCGGAAGAGGGTGTTCTGACGTTGCGCTCAGTTTTGTGAAACTCAAGGCAGGACTCCTCGAAGGGCACGCCGCAAAAATCGAGCATACGCGTGACCTGTGTCTCAAGGTCGGCAACAACGTCCTCATGTTGGACTCGAAGCACGTAGCCCGGGATGACCTCGTCCCAGTGTGCCATTAATTTCACATAGTCCTTGTAATAACGGCCGATATCATCGAGCGAGTAGCTGAAAAGCTGGCCCTCGGCAAACAGCTGTTTAAAGCCGCTGAAGCAGCACGCCATGGGATCTCGGCGGGCGTCAATGATTTTTGCGTTGGGCAGCATGAGCCGAATAAGGCCAATATGACGAAAGTTATTCGGCATCTTGTCAATAAAGAACGGCGCACCCAAGCGGTGAATTCGGGTATCGCGAATATATTCTTCGCCCAGCTCGCGCAGTGTCTCTGGCGTGAGATCATTGAGTATTTCCGGATACCGCTTATTGCCCTCTCGCTGACCAAGACGCCGAAGCTTGCCGCTTATGGAAAGCACGTTGGGCAGCTCAAGCGTGCCGTCGATTTGGCTATGAGAGGACAAAATCTGCTCGAGTAACGTTGATCCCGCTCTCGGCAGGCCAACAATAAAGATCGGGTCTGGGGCATCATGACCGGATACATGTTTAAACGTATCGGGAGTGCAGGCAGCGATCTGCTCCTCGCACTCACGGCTGGTTCCGTCTGCACGGTACTGCACTTGATTTCGCTTGATGTCATTTCCTTTGCTGTAGTGAAAGAAAGACTTGTCAAACTCATTCTTATCTTCGAAGGCCTTGCCGAGAGCAAATTGCAGGTAGACCCGATCTTGCCCTGCCAGATGAGGGTTTTTATCCAGCTCCAGCATAGTGTGAATCTGGTCATCATCGAACCGGTAAGTCTTCAGGTTAGCTAGGGAGTACCAGGCGTCGCAGTGCATGGGTTGCGAATCAATGGCCGCTTGATAAGCGCTAACGGCTTCAGCCGTTTTGCCGCCGGTCTTTAGTGCGTGGCCTTTTGATACGTGGGTCACCGGATCCTGTGGGATACGCTCGAGAATTTGGTCAAATAAATTGAGAGCCGTTTGGTAGTCACCGAGCTGCATCGACTGGATCGCATAGAGCGACTGGAATTGGGGGTTTTCTGGGCTGGCTTCAAGCAGCGCTTTGGCCTCTTCGCTCGCCTGTTGGTAGCGTTGTCGCTTGCTCAGCGCTTGGACGTAATCAATCCGGGCTCTTTGGTGATCAGGATCAAAAGCCACGGCGCTCTCAAGCAAAAATTCAGCGTCTTCGAGGACCCCATGGCGAATGGCGATATCCGCGAGCAGTCGCATGCCCTCGATATGCTGTGGATTTTTTTGCATGAAGCCGCGGCAGAGCTGCTCGGCCTTGATGAGCTTGCCCTCGTGCAGCATGTCCAAGCTAGCCAGCAGGACCGGGGGGAGGGCCTCAAGCCAATCTAGCCGCTCCTTTACCTGTGCAACGCGATCGGCGGAGCGTGAGTGATCAAGAAGTTTATATTGGCCCAGCCAACTGGCCTTGAGTGCGGGGTTTAAATGGCACGCGGTAGCGTAAGCGCCTACCGCCTCCGGGGGTCGACCCGCATCTCTGTAGAGGTGACCCAATTCCTGAAATCCTCGCCCGTAGGAGGGCGACAGGCCAATCAGCCTGTGGAGAACTTTTTCAGCATCTCCCCATTGTTTTAGATGCCTGAGACACACCGCTCGCATATAGAGCCCCATTTGGGACTCTTGTTTATCTACAGGTAAAGCGTCGAGTGCGCTCAGGGCTTCAGGCAGCCTGGCCTGTTGAATAAGCTTTTGGATCTCTTCTTGATCCACGACGGTAGCAGTCTCTGACATAGAACTCGTTATTTTCGTGTGACAAATAAAAAGTGCCCCATGGGGGGCACTTTTTGCGTTGGTTGCGACAAGCTCGCTGTTAGAAGTCGAACGACATGCGTACGCCAAGCGTTGTCGGAGGCGCCAGAGCGAGTCGCTCCGTATCGTTGACGTAGTTAGCGCCCGTGATGACCTGTTCATCGGTCAGGTTGGTCACAAACGCCTCCACCATCCAGCGATCACCTGACACACCACCTGTCACGTCCACCTTCGTCCAGCTTGGCACTTCCATGCTGTTGATAGAGATGATGTCGCTGTAGGAGCTGTCGGAGTAGGCGACTGAAGGCATCATGTGCGCCGTTAAGCCGTTACCCATCGACCACTCCCAACGCGCCCAGAGATTGCCCTGGTAGTTTGGTGCGTAGGCGAGTTCGGACCCGACGATAACGTCCTCACTAGGCGTTTTGCTGGCGGTGACTTCGGTATCGAGGAACGAGAACGCTGCACCGACGGTCAGATTGCTAGAGACCATCCAGGTGATGTCACCTTCGATGCCCTTGACGTCTGCGTCTGCCGCGTTGTCCGAGAAGAACAGGTTCACAATGCTGGTATCAAAGATCGTCGTTTGCAGATCGGTGATGTCCACCATGAAGAGTGAACCGTTGAAGCGGAAATTACCGCCGAACAAATCCAGCTTCCAGCCAACCTCGAGGTTGGTCAGCTCATCGGAGGTGACATCAAACGGTACCGTGTAGTTGTTTGCCGCTTGATAGGCCCCGCCCGGACGGTTCAGTAGACCTGTCCGGAAGCCCTCTGACCAGGTGATGTAGTAGAGGCTGTCATCATCGGGAGCCCAAGATAGCGTGATCTTGCCAATCACCCCGTCGTCTTCCGCCACGTCAGGTGCGTAGATGCTGTTGACGATCCGGGTGTAGTTGGGATCACTGGGATCGGGCAGGTTGTTCGGCGTATACACCGGGCTTTCCTCGTAGGGGAAGAATCCAGAGTAGGTCCAGCGAATAGACTGATCGCCATCGTACAGGTCATTGAGGTTGGTGCCGAACTTGTTGTAGTCGGAACCACTCATGTTATAGAACGCCGAGTTCGCGCTACCTGCCAAATCCGCTTCATAGTCGAAGTATCGCAGGCCACCGGTAATGGTCAGGCTGTCAGAAAGGTCATAGCTGATCTCTCCGAACAGTCCCATCTGCTCATCGGTGCGCAGAATATCGTTGCGGAAAATAGTATCCGCGGGGTAGGGGCCTTCCCCTGGTCGATAGCCGCCTTGGCCGTCATAGGGGTAATTGTAGTTCGGGGCAAATCCGAAGCCATTGCCTGAACCCGCACCCCATGCATCAACTAGCTTGTTCCCGGGATAGGAGAAATCAACCCGTTCGGTTAACTCCATGTCGCTGTAGAAAGCACCCGCGGTGAGCCGGACCTTCGCACTTTGGTCGGTGCTGAAGCGAATTTCATGGGTCTGAAATTCACTGTCGACCTTATTGGTCGTATAGAGGTTTGGCGGCTGGCAGGTACCTGTGGGCAATCCGCCTGGCGAGTAGAATGTGTAAGAAACGTAGTAGTCACAGATGTAGTATGGGATGTACTGACCAATGAACAGATAGTCGGAGTAATCGACCCGCTGGTCAGTTTCGCGATCGGTAAATGCTCCGGTGTAAATCACGTCAAGTGCACCCAAACGGCCCTGCAGGGTCCAGTTCAGGTTGGTGTATTCGTCTTTGACAAATTCCTTCTCGTAGCGCTGGATTTCATAGTCGCCCTCAAGATTCGGGTCGGTGTAGAAAGTGCCGTCACTGTCGATCTCCTGAATCATGGCGCCAACTTGCAAGCTCCAATTATCATTGATGTTCCACAGCGCGCTGATACGGCCACCCTGATAAGAAGTGTCGTTGAAGTCGTCTTCAACCAGGGCCGCATTGTCCGCGTTCAAGAAGGTGACATTGCTCAGGTCAGAGCCGGCTTGGAATCCGCCGCGATAGTCGGCAACGACAGTACCATTCGAGCGTACGGTGCCCGCGGGACGGAAGCGTGCGCTTTCACGTGCCGACCTAAGGCCGGGTACGTTATCGATATAGCCGCCTTTCTCGTCCGTGTAGATGCTGGCCCGTACGGCGAAGTTGTCGCCCAATGGAATATTAACGGTGGCGTTAATATTGTAATTGGACTCTCCATCTTTCATGGTGGACGCGCCGGCCCGGATGCTGCCGGAAAAGGCAGTGGTGTCGGGTTTGTTCGTGATCAAACGAATCACGCCCGCCTGAGAACTTGCGCCGAACAGCGTGCCCTGAGGTCCGGCGAGCACCTCAACACGGTTCATGTCGACGATGTATACGTCGAGGTTACGCCCTGGCTGACTCAGCGGCTGCTCGTCGAGATAGAGCGCCACGTTCGGGCTCAAGCCAGCCACCCCGGATGTGGTCAGGTTTGGCGTAGTTGAGGCGATACCACGGATATACATGGTCGACTGACCGGGACCCGCGCCGCCCGCTGATACGTTGGGCAGTTGGATCAGGTAGTCGTTAAAACTGGTTACGCCACGCTGGTTCAGCGACTCTTCTGTCAGCGCCGAAACCGCGACGGGCACGTCTTGCAGACTCGCCTCTTGCTTGGTCGCGGTGACCACGACCTCTTCCAGTTGCGCCTGCGCATGGGTGGCGGTAAGCATGGGCATAAGCGCCGTGCCGACCGCAGTGGCGAGCGTGTGGCGTCTAAGATTGTGGGGATAGGGCATGGGCAACTCCATTCTGTGATTTATCTTTTAGTTTCATGGTGCTAGCTGAAAAGTCTAACGCAGGTATTTTTCAATTGCATCCCGCTACAAGGAACACATAAGCGTTTGAAATAAATGCTTTTTCAGCCGGGCTCGCCGCCTTAATACCTAAAAACATTGTGGGCTTTTGGGGGTTTGATCCCATTATCCGGGCCTTGGTGGCCCGATTTGTGACTGTCAAACAAAATTGACAGCAGGCCGTGGCCCCGAGTCTGGTGCCCTCCCGGCTCGAGTTAGGGGCGGGGGGTGGCGTCACTTTCCCTCGAAACATTCCTCGCGACACTGGGGGTCGAGGGTAGCCGGGGCGCCCCCACGCGCCCTACAGCGTCACTGCGAAATCTGTATGATGCTAGCGGTGTAAGCTCTACCTTGCTCTGGCATCGATTGGACCGATTGCAGCGCCGAAAAGGTCGCAGATAACGACACGCGCAACGACACACAAAACAATACACAAAACAACACACATAAAATCAGGGGAAATTTTGGGTACTCGCACACGCTTTGATATAGACAGACCAGTCTTTTTCCCCGCCTTGCTCATTCTTCTGAGCGCAACGGCCGGGGTCCTGTTGATCCCCGGAGAGGGTCGGTCTGTGTTCGCCGAGCTACAGAGTGCCATTGTGGCGACCGCCAGCTGGTTTTATGTACTCGTCATTGCCGCCGTGTCCGTGATGGTGGTGATTTTGGCGCTATCCCGGTACGGCGATATCAAGCTCGGTCCCGATCACGCCAAGCCGGCCTATGGCTTCGCCTCCTGGTTTTCTATGCTATTTGCTGCGGGCGTCGGTATTGGCCTGATGTTTTACGGTGTGGCCGAGCCGGTCATGCACTACCTAAGTCCGCCAGCGGGGGAGGCACAAACCTCGGCTGCCGCCGCTGAGGCGCTGCAGCTCACATTTTTTCATTGGGGGTTCAATGCCTGGGCGGTCTATGCCGTCGTAGCCATGATGCTGGCCTATTTTGCCTATCGCCACGACCTGCCACTGACCTTGCGTTCGGCGTTTTATCCGCTGATTGGCGAGCGGATCTATGGCCCCATGGGCGCGGCGGTGGATGTCTTTGCGGTGATTTGCACCACCTACGGCATTTCGGTGAGCCTTGGCCTCGGGGTGCTGCAAATCAACGCCGGCATGAACTACCTCTTTGATCTGCCTATCGCTACCTGGGTCCAGGTCATTCTCATTTTTTGCGTCATGGCGTTGGCCACGATCTCCGTTCTTTTGGGCCTGGATACCGGGATTAAAAAACTTTCGGAAGCCAATACCATACTGGCCGTGCTGTTGTTGATCGGCATCCTGATTGTGGGACCCACGGTTTTACTGCTTTCAGGCACCCTGCAAAACTTTGGTGGCTATATCGCCAGCTTGATTCCAAAAACCTTCAATCTCTATGTCTATAACCCCTCGGATTGGCTCGGGGGCTGGACCATTTTTTACTGGGGCTGGTGGATTAGTTGGGCACCTTTCGTCGGCATTTTTGTCGCCCGAATCTCGCGGGGCCGCACCATCCGAGAGTTTTTGCTTGGTGTCATTATTGCGCCCACTCTGTTTATTTGCCTCTGGATGGGGACGCTCGGTGGGAGCGCGATCGACCTTATCGGCAATCAGGGATATGCGGAGCTGGGAACGGCGATTCAACAAAATCAGGCAGTGGGCCTTTTTCGCTTTCTCGACTATCTGCCGGGCACCCAAATTCTTTCCCTGATTTGCCTGATGATGATCGTTATTTTCTTTGTTACTTCAGCGGATAGCGGCGCCATGGTGCTCAATATGCTGAGCGCAAAAGGGCAGGACGATACACCGGCTATTCAGCGATCGGTGTGGACGGTGGTTATTGCGATGATTGCCTCGGCGCTTCTGGTGGGGGGCGGGCTTCAGGCATTGCAAACCGCAACCATTGCGAGCGCGCTGCCATTTTCCGTGGCGCTGCTGGGTGCCTGCTGGGGCTTTTGGCGGGCTCTACTGCGGGATGCGGCAAAGCGGACCGCAATCTCTGTGCATCCGCCCAGTGAAGCCGAGGCTGATCATTGGCGTGATCGTCTGCGAAATTTGTTGGCCTACCCCGCGGATGCCAGTATCCGGGTTTTTCAGCGAGAAACCGTTGTGCCCGCGATGCGAGACTTCGCGGCGGAGTTGGCGGAGCACGGCGTGAGTGCCGAAGTGCGCACCGCCATCAAGGGCGCGTCGCGGCTGGAGGTCTACCACGGCGAAGAGGTCGATTTTGTCTACGAGGTTCAGTGTCGGCCTCATCCGCGTCCAGATGCTTCGTTGTCAGGGCAGCCGATAAACTCCATGACAGAGACAGATCTGTTTTACCGAGCCGAGGTTCATCTCGCCGAAGGGGGGCAGGACTACGATGTTATGGGGTGGACGCGAGAGCAGGTGCTACTGGATATTCTGAATCAATACGAAGATCACCTGCATTTTTTGCACACCCTGCGCTAGCGACCTCAGCGCAGGATTTCGATTTCCGTGATTGGCGCTTTGGTTCTTGTTGGGTTGATCGAGTTCATGGCTGGCACCATTTTCTGCAGCGCTGCTTGGCGGTTATCCGGGGCCGGGTGGGTGCTCAGAAACTCTGGGGGCCGGGCGTCGCCAAGACCACCCATCTTTTGCCACAGGGTGACGGCCGCCTCTGGGTCATAGCCCGCCCGGGTTGCCAGCTCCATGCCGATTTGGTCTGCCTCACTTTCAGCGGTACGGCTATTGGGAAGCTCGAGGGCCACGTTAGCGGCTAAGGCAGCACCCGCCATCGCGGCTCCGGAACTTTCAGTCGCGGCGCCCACGGCGACAACGCCGATGGTTGTGGCGATAGCCACCGACATCCGCTCGGCTGTGTGATTCGCCAGCGCGTGTGAAATTTCGTGACCCATAATCTGAGCAAATTCATCATCGGTGAGTTGGAGCTGTTCAAATAAACCGGTGTAAACAGCCATCCGTCCCCCGGCCATACACCACGCGTTGACTGTTTCTGGATCATCGATGATCGCGACGCTCCACTCCCACCCGGCGCTGTTGGGAAAGTCTTGCTCAGCAATGGTAACCAGGCGGCCGGTAATGTTGGCAACGCGGCCGACGGTTTCTGGGTCTTTGACCAGCTTGCCCTCGTCATTGAGCGCTTTGACGGTTGTGAGATACGCGGCTTTCGATTCGACAATGGCGGATTCAGGAGAGATCAATAAAAACTGGCTGCGACCGGTCGGGCTGCTAGCGCAGGCAGTCACCAGGATTAGAGCGAGTGCTATGGAAAACCTTCGCGACAGTGTTTGCGCTGTCATATCCGTTATCTCCTTGGGTCAGCCCGGCTCCGACTCGGCGCCTGCGGTTGTGCGTAATAGCCCGCGATATACGCCGCGGGCGTTAGAGGCGCCGGTGACGACTTTAAAGACGTCCTCGGCAATTGGCATCGACACACCGTGCTCTTGTGCAAGTTCGATTACCGTTGGCGCGCTTTTGACCCCCTCGGCAACCATGTGCATCGACTGAATGATAGCGTCAATGGAGTGCCCTTTTGCCAGCTCTATGCCCACGTGACGGTTGCGGCTTTGCGGGCTGGTGCAGGTGGCAATCATATCTCCCATGCCCGCGAGGCCGGCAAAGGTTTCCGCTTTGCCGCCCAGCGCGGTGCCCAGCCGCGTGATTTCGGCGAGTCCGCGAGTGATCAGTGCGGCGCGCGTGTTGTCCCCTGCACCAAGACCGTCACCCATGCCCACGGCAATGGCAATAATGTTTTTCAGCACACCGCCGAGTTCACATCCAATGACATCGGGGTTGGTGTATACCCTGAACAAGCCCACGTTGAGAAGCGGCTGTAACCAGCTATTGGGTGCTTGGTCGTCAAGAGCGAGCACGCTGGCAGCGGCCTGACCCGCGACAATCTCGCGGGCCAGGTTTGGGCCCGTGAGGACCCCAGTTGGTCTGCCGGGAGCTACCTCTCGGCAGACCTCGGTCATGCTAAGTCGGGTCTCTCGTTCAAGACCCTTGGTGAGGGAGATAAGCGGGGCACCGCTGGGCAGTCGATCTGCAACAGAGCTTAGAACGGCTCGAAAATTATCCGAGGGGACCGCGACGAGAACGGCATCTGCGTCCGTGACAACAGCTTCGATATCAGTGCTCGCTAGTAGGGTGGGGTTAAGCTTCGCTTCGCCGAGGTAGCGGCTGTTTACATGGCGGGTATTAATGTCGGCCACTGTGTGACTGTCCCTGGCCCACAGCATGACATCGGCATTTCGGCTTGCCAGAGAGGCAACTGTTGTGCCCCAGCTCCCGCCGCCCAGGACCGCGAGCTTATAATCCGCCACGGGCCTTATCCCTCAATGTTGAATTGCCGCGGCGTGCAATTGCCGATGCGCGACTAATCTCGATGCGACGAATCAACGCGTTCAAAGCCTCAGCTTGCCGAGACCGTGCTGCCATGTAGTCCGGCAAAGAGTGGTTTGTAAGTTGGCGCGCGCTTAGGGTGCTCCAGCAATTTTTGAACAACAGCTTCAGCATGGAGGCCTCACTGGAGATGCGCCTTTGGAGTAAGGACTGGCGGCCATAGTTCATACATCGATCAATAAAGTCTTCCTCGTCGATGGTTTCATTCTCGGTTAAATTTGCGAGTAAGTCTGCACCCAGACTGTAGGCTTCAGCGAACATTTGAAGAGAAAGGTGAGCGACTTGCGGCTTCATTGTGGCCAACAAGCTACGCGCCCCGCTGGGGCCCTCCTCCAGCAACTGCTCCCAGTGAATGTCGACTCGTTGCATTTCTTCGGCGATCTCAAGACGGAATTCATCGGTGGGTGGATAGAAAAATTCGAACTTGAAAATATCCCTTATTTCCAGCACTTCCGCCCAGAATAAATCGAGCAGGTTTGTTGCACCGCTTTCAGCTTCGGCAACGGCGGTCAGTGAGAGTTCAATAATGGCCCTATTAATAAAGAAGTGGACGATAGTATTGCGATAATAGCTGGCCACCGACGCTTGACCCGTCTCGATTCCATAGACGGTGGCGGGTCCACCGGTAAAGCGCGTAACCAAACCCTCCGCAATCATTAAATTCAGAAGCTTCTCGGTTCCTTCCGCATATTGCCGGTCAAAATCTGGAGACATGCGCAGGCTACGGTCCCGAGCCCACTGGACAATTTCATCGACATCGGCCGCAACTTCTGCCTCCGTCAGGGCCCGAGGGTAAATCCCCAGCAGCACCATCGATACAACCGCGGGATAGGTAATGGGCGTCACGCGGTTGGCTTCAACGGCGACTTGAAACGCAACTTTTGATAGCGCCAGGCGATCTTCTGGCTCGGGGGCGGTGGGAAGTATTACGGGTTCCCCAAAGTCGACATAAATTTTACCCATGGGTCGAGCCAGGCTGCGAAGGTACCCCACCAGCCAGCCCAAGGATTCGGGTGCCTTGGGCACGCCCGATTGTTCGCGCGCATATTCTTCGGCGTCGCGTATCAGGTCATAAGAAACGGTAACCGGGATGATGTGAATGTCCTGCGACCCTGCGTTGTAACAGCCCTCCAGAACATACTTGAGAACCCCGTATTTTGGCGGCATTAACTTACCGAGGCGAGACCGGGTTCCCTCAAACGACCAGGTTAAGGGAAACCGTTTTTCCATGAGGTAGCCGACGTACTGCCGCAGTGTGGCTTTGTACACTTCGTTGTCGTTAAAGCTTCGTTTAATAAAAATGCCACCCGCTCGTCGAACCAAAGCGCCGAGGAGGGGAATATTTAAATTGGCACCCGCAAAAAAATGGGGCACCGGGAAGTTGTTGTCGAATAGCAGCTTGGGCACCACAAAGCCGTCAATATAGGTTTTGTGAGTCCAAAGTAGCGCCGAGGGATGGTTTCGGACCATCGTTCTTACGCGCTCCAGATCCTCTGGCGAGTAGTTCAAGCGAGGTTCGTATCCCAAGCCCAAACAAACATTGCAGAACTTGATCCACACGTCGAGCCAAAAGCTCGTCGGGATAGAAATCATTTCTTTAAAGTATTCATTGACTTCTTTCATGACGTCGCTTCGGGAGCGCTCGGCTTGATTAGCTACGTCATAGAGCCGGCGCTTGAATTCCTGATTGTTCCTAAGAGACTGCGCAATATACCGGGGCACTTTATAGCGGCCGCCCTGCAGGCGACGCTCGGCCATGTCGAGCACAATAGCGGCTTGTCGGGCGACAAAAACGGCAAACTCCTCGGGCCGCTGCTCGGGGGTGATTTCATACTTTTTGCAGAACCGCTCCCCCATGGAAGACACGGTGTCTGGTGCGCCTTGGATCAGGTGAACGCGTTCGGGATGTCGCTTTAACGTCCTTCTTCCCCGCAGTGACCCAGGCCTTCGCTCTGGCCCCTGAATGAGGTGCCTTAATCTGGGCCCTGAGAGGTAGGCCTTGTCACTGGGAGTCCACGCAACGCGTAACGGAATCACCAGCGCATCGCTGGCGCCGCCGAGCAAATTACTCAACCCCACCGGCTGCAGAGGTTTACGATCATCTCCAAGGCGAAGGATGATTTGATGGGCGTTGATGCCTGCAGGGCGGTGGTGTTCTACCCAGGTGGCAAGCAGCTTTTCTTCCAGGCTGTTATTAGCGTCTAGCAGGAAAACCGGAAGCGTGGCGGTATTGGGCCAAGGTGAGGCGCTGGTTTTAACAAAGTGGTCGTAGAGAGCCATGCGCTCTTAACCGAGACGCTTCTTGGCAGGTCGCGAATTTTTCGTGGCTTTTTTAGCTGCAGGTTTGTTGGCAGCCGCGGCTGCACGGGATTTAGCGCCGGTTGTCGTTACCTTTGCCTTGGTAGTACTGCCGGCCTTGCGCTTTGGGGCCGATTTGGGTGCCTGCCTCTTGGGTGTTGTTTTCGTGGGGGCTTTCTTGCGCGCCGGTTTTTTGGCCGCCGTCTTCTTAGGCGCCTGACCTTTACGACGCTTACTCTGCAGTTCCGGGCGCATGTCGTCGGGTAAGCTCTCTTTCAGTCTAGCGACTTCTTCGACTGACTGCTGGGGTTGTCCCAGGGTTTTGAGAAAGAGGTTTCTTACCTCGTTCACCTGCTCGTCCATGCGATCCAACGTCCAACTGCTGGTGTCGACCGCAGGGAGCACATCGACCCGAACCTTACCGGGTTTGAAAGCGAAGTCGCCTTTTGGAGCGATGTCGCCGGCGTTATGAATGACGACTGGCACAATGGGGACACCCACCTGAAGCGCGATGTGAAAACCACCTTTTTTAAACTGAGCGAGTTTTCGACTCGGGGTTCGGGTGCCCTCGGGAGCTATCACCAGAGATTTCTTCTCATCGCGCATGGCGGCGACGAGAGGTTTCATGGATTCGATGGCTTTTTCGCGATTGGAGCGATCAACGAAAACGATGCCCGCGAGCCCCATCGCCTGCCCTATGAGCGGCATATTTTTAATTTCTTTTTTACCCACGCCAACCACATCACGACGTATCAAACTCGCCATGATGGGCACATCTGCTTTGCTCTGGTGGTTAAACATGAATACAGCTGGTCTATGGCTCCACAGATTTTCTTGCCCATTGACCTCCAGCTCCAGGCCGATCAAGGCGCTGCACGTGTCTGCAAATAACGAGGTAGAAAAGTTCAACGAGTCGCGCTTTGAGCCGGTTAGCGCGTAAACGGGAAGTGCCGCTGCGATGCTGCTGACGAGAGATCCCGTGGCGGCGGCTGATCTTAAAAATCGGTTAACACTGATTTTTCCGCGGCTATCAAAGGTTGCCGTCGGCCACGCCTTATCGGAAGAAACCCGCTTGAGCTTTTTCTTGGGATTGAGGGTTACTGGACGACCGACATGCTCAAGGAGCTGGATATCATCGGTACTGTCTGTGTAAAAAAAGCTAGCGCCAAGATCAGCGCCGGTTTTTTTGGCGAGCTTTTTGGCCGCGGTGACTTTCCCTTGCCCAAAGCAAGTCGGCCTTTTAACCCCGCCGGTGAAAACCCCTTTTTTGACCTCGAGCTCGGTGGCGTAGACATGCTCAATATCGAGATCTTGGGCAGCGGGCAGTACCTGGTACGGAGTGGCAGAGCTGATAATGGCAATCGTATGGCCTTTTGCTTGATGTGCCTCGATTAGCTGTCGTGTCTCGGGGTAGATAAGGCGCGCAATCCGTTTTCGAAAGAGGCGCTCTGCATTGGCCGCGTAGACTTTCTCTTCTTTTCCGGCTAGGTACTGTGCATGGACAGCCATGAGAGCGGAGAAACCCATACTGCCCAGTCCAAACCCTGTGAGCGCCCGCGTGAGTTCCACCAGTTCGTCTCCCCGCAGCTCACCCTGGGCGAGAGCATCCCGGAGGAAGACGGTCGCCGAGTAGCCCGCAATGATGGTCCCATCGAAGTCGAAAAGTGCGGCGACATGTGGACCTGACTCCGCGGCGTGGATATCCGCAAGCAGTGACTGAATGGTCATAGGTATGATCCGGGTAAAAAGTGTGAATGCATGTAACGAGCCCCCAGCGTCGCGAATTTTCCCGCGACGACCCTTAGCGCCTATTAAAAGCTAATTTGGCCTAAATTACAGGTGACTAAATTACAGCCGGGGTAGCCGATTTTCGCCGGAGTCGGTTACATTTCGCCCTTCGCCCCACCGGGGTGTCGCCTGATCTTGGGAGAATACGTGGATTACGGAGCTATTAGTCTGGTACCGACAGCATTGGTGCTTATTCTGGCGATATGGAGTCACAGGACGCTCGAGTCGGTGATTGCCGGAGCCATCGTGGCCTTTCTCATTATGGATGGATGGCAGTTCGCCGACCGCTTGGCGACGGTCGCAACGGAAGTTCTTGCTGACGAAGTGACCGCTTGGGTTGTTTTGGTCTGTGCGCTTTACGGCAGTTTTATCGCCTTGCTGGTTAAGGGTGGTGGCTCTTACGCCTTCGGTGAATGGTTGACCCGAAGACTTCGGGGCAAGCGAAGCAGCTTGCTGGCAACCTGGGTTTTGGGTCTGGTGATTTTTCTGGATGACTACCTCAATTCCTTGACAGTGGGTGCCACGATGAAGTCGGTGACCGATCGCTTTAAAACGTCGAGGGAAATGCTTGCCTACGTCGTAGACTCCACCGCCGCGCCGATGTGTTTGTTGATTCCCATTTCCAGTTGGGGGGTTTACTTCGCCGGACTTTTGGAGAAGAACGGCGTCGCGGAATCGGGTGAGGGCATCGCACTGTTTGTTGAATCGATTCCCTACATGTTCTATCCGTTGCTTGCTGTTGTTGTGGTCCCGTTAGTAATAGTTGGAGTTATCCCGCTGGTTGGACGAATGCGCGCGGCTGAATTGCGTGCCGAGGAGACCGGCGACCTAGGGGTTTTTGAGGATCCTGCGCTGGCGGTCCAGTCGTCGCACAAGGCAACAATGAGCGTGTTCTTTTTACCCATCGCGGCGCTGCTGTTTTTCACGGTCTTTCCCACGGTTGACCTTCTTCGAGGGGTCATCCTGGGGATAGTAATCACGTTGATTCAGTACGGCGTGCTTGGAATCATGCCTCTAAAGGAGCTTTTTGATACCTGTGTCGAGGGACTCAAGTCTATGGTTCCCGTGTTATCCATGCTGCTTGCGCTCTTCGTTTTTGTTGAAGCTAACAACGCGATCGGCCTGACCGATTATGTGATCGCGGCGGTAGAGCCCTATATGACTGGCGCACTCCTGCCGGTATTAATTTTTGTGACCATGTCGGCTGTTTCGTATACGACTGGATCAAACTGGGGGGTTATCGCGATCGCCATGCCAGTGGCGTTTCCTCTGGCAGAGGCTTTCGACGTCAGCATTCCGCTGGTAGTGGGCGCGTTGCTATCGGCGAGTGGTTTTGGCAGTCACGCCTGTTTTTATTCCGATTCAACGGTTTTAAGTGCGCAGGGCGCCGGTTGTAAAACCTATGACCACGCGGTCACGCAATTGCCTTATGCGTTAATTGGGGCGGTAGGTGCTGCCATCTTGTTTTTGGTCGCTGCGCTGATTTAGCTTTAGGGAGTTAGTCAGGAACATACTTTATGACTGACATCGAAAAGCAAGGTCACGCGGAGTCTGCGGATTCATTGAAAGGTCGTAAAGGTTGCCGCCTCAAATTGCCGGTAGCCTTCCAGCGCTTGTTGCCCCTTTTTCTCAAATTGACTCAGCGCCTTATCGCAAGACTTCTTAGATATCGTCATTCGATCTAGGACGCTTTTACCAATCAGGGAAATACCGCCTGTAGCTATAGCGAGGCTGCCTTGTACAATCGTGCCCTCGGGATCCAGAGTTACTTGAGGGTCAGCGAGCGTGCCGGCTACACCTACAAAAGGGTTGAAGGCTGAGGAGGCGCTAATTCCAAAACCTTTTTGGGGTACGGTGTTAAACGTCGCAAATATTTTTTCTGTTGAAAGGTCCAGCTGTGCCTTGCCAATAATGGCAAGCTTGTTGGTGACAAAGGTTACCATCGGATCTCCTTTGACTTTGCCCTGATCAATACTCGCGAGTGCCGTGAGGCATTCGACCTGGCTATAGGGGTCAGATTTCTTCAGGGGGTTAATCAAGCTTAGTAGCTCATCGAAAAAAGCGTTGGTCAACAATCCAGTCGCTTGCGACACAATCCTGCCCGGGCCTCCCGTAATCGAGATACCTCCAGACAGGTTTGCCGCCAAACTTTGCACTGTGTTGCCTTCCCCAAACAGCGCCAGCGTCATGTCGTAGCGAGGCAAGTTAGCGATATCATCGGAGGTTAAAATAGGTGCGCCAATATTAATTTCCTCGCTGGCCAGTTCGAGGCCGAATCGGTTGAGTCCATCGACTTCGCGAGCAAACCCTTTAATCCTCGCTTTGCCAGAGGTCGCATCAAAGAGGTCAAGGCTGTTAACGATCAAGGCGCCTTCGGAAACGGTAGCACTCAAATCAACGGAATCCAGCTCTCGCGTGTGCCCCTCGATGCGACCAATTTCAAGGACAACATCCGCATCAAATTTCTCGAGAAAGCCAAGATCGATTGGTGTCTCCGGGATCAGGCGGCGTTTCTTATTGCCACTCTTTTGTGAATCTGCCGTTGATGGAACAGGGTCTTCAACGACCTCTGTCATGCCCTCACTCGCCGCCACGGGCGGCGGTGTGAAGGGCCTAACGTCAACTCCGGGTGATGTCAGGGTTAGGGCTACCTTGGGGTGGGTTGGGTTGCTGATCTTGAGGGCTCCTTGGAGACTACTGTTGCCGCTGCTCACAAGAAAACGCGTTGCCTGCAAGTGCTGCTCGTTACCTTCAAGCTGCACGTCGAGGGATAAATTTTCTGGGGGCAGAGATATGTCTAGGAAATTGCCAAAGTGAGCGATATTCACCAGGTCGGCGACCAGTGTGAGATTCGTATCGGCATAACTATCACTTGCGGTGTGGGTGCCCCGGGCAGACAGTGACGATCCTTCATCCAGGGTGATGATGAGGTCTTTGACGAGAGATTGAGCGGGCGCGAAAGCGCTGTCTATTGTTATGGTTCCGCCGAGCGCCGGTATTTCTAATGCTTCTTCCAGAAGCGCCGATAGGTTATCGCTTTTCACCGTCCCTGACACGGCGACAGAATTCTCCGAACCGGTTCGCGCCACTGTTCCAGAGATAGCGAGTTCTCCGAGTGTGAGCTCCAGATTGCGCAATGCAAAATCATTGGGGCTGGCCGCGATGACTCCCTGTAAAGACAGCGGTGCATTGAAAAGATTTTTGTTCGCTAACGAAGGCAGTTGTGCCAGCAAAGCGTCCGACCCCTTTATCGCCGCCAGGTTGGGCGAACTCATCTCAAGAGAAGCATTAAGGTTGAGAGTGCTTACGTTCATTGTGGTGTCGATTTGGGCGCTCAGGTTGCCGATGCGCAAGGTCTCCGTGGTCAGCGACAGCTCATCATTCTGAAAGCTCAGCATCAGGGCGCCTTTAACCGGGTTATCCACGACTTCTTCAATGGGCAGACTAGCGAGCCACTCGCCCAGATATGGACGCAGAGTGCTCACATCGACCGTGCCCTCGATTGAAATCTCACCCTGCTCAAGGTCAAAGGGGAGGGCACCAGAGGCCGTGAGGGAGTCAGAGGCAACGTGGAGCTTACCCCCTGAGAAGGAAACCCCCTCGTCGCGCACCGAAACGGGCACATGAAGCGTCCAATCTCCCGGGGGAGCAATCGGCAGTTCAAGCAGCGCCGTCACGCGACCCAGGTCTTCACCGGAGCCCGTGATATCGAGCGCGCTGCCTGCAAGCCCCTCGCTGTTAGTCAGTGAGCCTGCAACGGTATAAGCGCCATAGTCGGTATCTAGCGTTGCATTGACGAATGAGCCGTCTGTGGTTGCCTCGACCGAGATCGAGGTCTCGACTTCCCCGGTGATATCAATCGGCAGTGGTAGCAGCTCCCTATAAATCGAAATGTCGGGAATGGTTGCTTGCAGCTCCAGATTGGCCTGAGTGGGCGTCTTGATATTCGGGATACTGGCAGCCGCATTGAATTGAAGTCGGCCGACATTTACCCGAGCATCTTCGACCGTGATCGATAAGCCGTCGCGTTGGACGCGGGTTACAATTGAAAAGGGAACCGCCGGGATCGCTGTAGTTGTTATCAGCGAGGCGATGCGCGATGCGTCAGGACCCGATACCGAGACCGCCAAGTTGCCTACATCAGGCTTCAGGATGTGATCGAACTCGCCGGTAACAATGACCGCGAACTCCCCCAGCCGGCCGTTTACGCTGATACCACTAGTCCCTGAGGAGGGTGTTATCGCCAGTTGTATGTCGAGAGGTCCCTCGCTGATGCGCTCTAACCCTAGCCGATCCGTAAGGTATTCGAAGCTGGGTCCGTTTACACTGAGCTCAATCACTGGCTGGGATGGCGCCATTAGATCAATGAAATTCCCCCGAGTCTCGACCACCACCTCTCCCAAGCGGAGATCACCCTCGAGCCTTACTCGCTCCATGGTGACGACTTCAGCGAGGGGGTGCAGCGAAAAGGCACCTGTCATCGGGGTTTCATTTAGGTGGCCTGTAACAGTCAGCAGAACCTGGTCATGCTCTATCTTCTGACGAATGCTTGCCTGTAGCGCGATCGGCGCCTGCTCAGGTCTTTCGAGAAAAACTTGCAGCGCCGAAATATCAAGGTTGGTAGTGAGCAGGGGTAGCGAGGGGCGTTGAGAAACCTTCGTGGGCGCTGATGTCGATTCATTGGCATTAAACTGCCAGTTAACATCGCCCGAGGCCTGTTCTTGCAGCCTAATAGTCGGGCGTTCGAGACTAAGACTTTCGATAACAAGCGGCACCTGGCTCACCGTCGAGGTGAATAGCTGCTTGAGGTCCAACATCAGTTCGATGCGGTCTGCTGTCAAAAAAGGGGGCCCGGGAAAATTTGCGGGCTGCGCTATCACAACATCGGTGGCAACGAGGGTCAGGCGAGAGCCGCTCAGTACCGAGGAATGATCACCCACGCGCAGTGATCGCCCAATAGCAACACTAATCCAGTCGGTCGCGGCCTCGCGGACATAAACACTGTCACGCCCCAGCCATAGGGTGGCGACCCCTAGCGCGAGGGTTAGCAGTACTGTTAGGCAGATGCGTGCCAGACGTCCCAAAAAAGTTCCTCGATACCCGCTGAGTTTTCAGAGTAGGGGCTATTTGATTGAGTGTCGAGATAGGTCGTTGATACTACGTGTTGTCGAGATCTATGTGCTGTTCAAACAGCGGCAGTCGCTCATCGAGACGGTGGCTGACAAACATAATGGTCGTGTGGCGTCGGTTGTGCAGTGTTTCCATGAGATTCATGACGCGCTGGCGATTGATCTCATCGAGACCTTGGGTAGGCTCGTCGAGTATGAGCAACAGAGGCGACTTTACCAATGCCCGCGCAATTAACGTTAGTTGCTGTTCCCCATAGCTGAGACCCTGAAAGGGCCTGTCTCCAAATTCATCCATACCCGCTGCGGCCAGCCATTGTTTTGCGATCCGGATTTGGTGTTCCGAGATGGGCTCGTAGAGGCCTATGGAGTCAAAAAACCCCGAACACACAACGGTGTTGACGTTACACCGGACGCGATACCGTCGGTGTAGGTCACTGCTCACGATTCCCATGTTTTGTTTCAGTTCCCAGATGGATTCGCCCGAGCCCCTCTTAAACCCCAGGACCTCGACCGAATTGGCGTAGCACTGGGGGTTGTCCCCCGTCACTAGGCCAAGCAGCGTGGACTTGCCCGATCCGTTGCTCCCTGTAATCAGGGTATGTTGCAGGGGTTTCACTTGTAGCGTGCGTTTATCGAGAACGGTGTTGTCACCATAGCGAACAGTTGCGCCGGGTATATCAATAAGGAGTCGGTGGGGATAGTCGCTCAGCCGGTAGGCAGTATCGGGCCATTCCGGTTGTGGCACGGTGCTGAACAGGGATTCAACAGCGGCTTGCGCCGCTGGCGAATGAATAGCGCCATGAAGAGCGAATTGCCCCGCGCTAATGCTGGCCAGTTGATCGCACCAGGCAGGAATATCAGCTCTGTTGCTGATCAGAAAAACCAGTGAGAGGCCTTCCTGCCTCGCGATTTTTTCTAGGGCATCGGTCAGGTTTTGGCATGACTGGACATCAAGGCTATCGAAAGGGTTGTCGAGCACTAGGCAGGTAGCGCCCTCCAAAACGGCTTGGGCTACCAACAGTTTTCGGCTTTCTCCTGTGCTCAGGAGTGTGTACGCGGTGTCTAAGCGGTGTCTGAGATTTAAGGTGTCGATGAGCGGATCGTCTAGCTGACTTGCCGGTAAAAAATCCTTTGCCAGCGTCGCTGTGTCCTCCTCAGCAAGAAGGTCATTGTTGGCGAGAGCCAGCTCCCGTTCGTACAAGTGCTGCTGTTGCTCAAATGAAATGCCCCGGATCTGAACTTCTTGGGGTGGGCGGGTCACGGCTTGGGAGGGACTCGCCGCTAGCTCGCCCATCAGGAGCTGAAACAGATAATGCTTTCCCGACCCGTTGTGACCGATCACACACCAGCTCTCTCCCTGTCGGATTTGCCAGTGATCAATCTGGAGGTTTTTGGTGTTGAGCGAGTCGATGTTGAATAGAACGGTGTTTGGCACAGCTAAAATCCGTTGAATCTAGAAAGCGGCTCGTGATGAGCTTGACTGTCGCGGATAGTACCCGATGTGTCGATACGAATCCCCCGTCCTCTTTCGAGGGGCTGAGAGTTCGCAGAGCTTGCCCTCAGTGTAGGGCGTGGATGTCTCGTCCCAGCCCACTGTGACGCGTCGGCACACCCAAGGGAGTGGGTGCCTCAAGCAGCCCAATACGGTCCATCGTTGCTTGCAGCTGTTTTAGGCGTTGCTCCACGTCATAGCGGGAACTTATTCGCCCTGTTACTTCGAACGTGATCTCGGCAAGAGCGAGGGCATAAAGCGCGGTACTCTTTTTAGTAGTCAGGCAGCGCAGCCTCAGTGGTTCGAGCTCCCAAGGTGTTGGGGTGTATTTCCAGCCGTAGTCGCGAGCGAGAGCCAGGACGCTTTCGGCGGTCCAGGGGGTCGAAATTTGTATGAATTCATCGACGACAGCGCAGGGCCACTGGTAACGGCTGCGACACAGATGAATGGCTTGCCGCCACGGGGCTTCGGGTTCAATCACGGCTTACGCTTACGACTAGTTTTACATGGTAGAAGTGTCGCTGCACTGGCTGATTCACTGTTGGCATTTGATGCCAATTGCTAGGCAGAGGGCGTCAACCTGCCTTTTTTCATCAGAATTGCGCTGTTCTCCCGCCAAATTGACCACCGAAACCCCAGAGTCCGCCGCTCTAATGGATGCCATAACTCACTGTGATCAAGAGGACATAGCAAATGAAGCGGCAGATCGTGCTCTGGCAGGCGCTTACGCC
>CBFHQV010000025.1:0-30814 GCA_965658055.1 Luminiphilus sp.
GCTGGATTTGCGAGCAACATGATTGCGAGCTTTGGATGACGCGAGAAGAATTTCTCATGTGTCAGCTGATGACCAGCTACACGGGAAAGGACGCGCCCACGGAAGGCTTGAAGTTTTATCGTGGCGCAGGGTTCGATGAGCCGTCGCTCGACGGCTATAAAAAACGGTTTGGGAGCTTCGGTAAGATGATCGCGCCGATGCCACATCGGTACCGGCGTCTTGTTGATCTCGAAACCGTGACCATCGGTGGACGTTACTGGCAGGTAATTGTCGGCTCCGGCCATTCCCCAGAACACGCCTGCTTGTATTGCCCTGCCCTAAAACTGCTGATTTCAGGGGATCAAGTACTGCCCCGCATTACCCCCAACGTGTCGGTTTTTCCGACCGAGCCCGAGGGTAATCCCTTGGAAGAATGGCTGGATTCAACGGCGAGACTCATTTCAATTCTGCCCCACGATGTGCTGGTTTTACCCGCCCATCAAACGCCATTTTACGGGTTACACATTCGCCTGAATCAAATCATCGACAGCCACCGCATCGGGTTGCAGGCGATTTATGAGTACCTGAAGGAGTCCAAAAGAGTGATCGACTGCTTTCCGGCGCTCTTCAAGCGGACTATCGGCCCCGAGTTGTTGGGGCTTGCAACCGGAGAAACCCTGGCCCACCTCAATTTACTACTGCACCGTGGCAATATTTCTAAAACCAGCGATCAATCTGGTGTAAATTGGTATCTTCAAAATCCTGATGCGCGTTTCATAGACACCGATGAGCATGTTCCTGTCGCGACTTAAGGCCTATCTTTTCCGGATCTACTACCGGATCATCAGCAAGAAAGCTTGGCGAGAAGCACCCGTTGCTCCCCATCTAAAAGTGAGCAACCTGCTGATCCCGGGTGCGGTCGATCAACTGCGTGCAAGAATGTACCACGGTGAGCCTGACCGCCCCCTGATCGTCTACTTCCACGGTGGCGGGTGGGTGATTGGGAACCTCGATACCCACGACCCATTTTGCCGATCGCTTGCAGATGCATCAAAGTCAACCATCATGTCAATTGACTACCGATTGGCACCCGAGCACGTTTTCCCCGCCGCACATGATGATTGCCTGTCAGCCACGGACTGGATTCTGGCAAATCTCAATACCCTGGCACCTAACAATGGCAAGGTGGTGCTTGCCGGTGACAGCGCAGGCGGCAATCTGACCGCGTGCACCGCGGCCACATTGATAAACGAGCCGCGCTTAGTCGGCACTATCATGATTTATCCCGCCACCGAGCACTACTTGAAGGGCTTTCCATCATTCCGCGAGCATGCAAAATCCAAGCCTCTGACGGCGCCGATCATGCGCTGGTTCATCGATACATACCTTGGGGATACCGCGCCGGCAGCTACCGAAGCAAAGACCGTTTTTGTCAATCGCCGCACCGACTACAAAGGCTTTCCCCGGTCCCTCGTGGTCACCGCGGAACGTGACGTGCTTCGCGATGACGGCAAGCGACTCGGCATTACCTTGCGGCAGGCTGGCGTCGACACCACCTACCATCACTATGCCAATGAAGCTCACGGTTTTGCCTGTTCAGAAGGCCCTACTGAGGGCCATCAACACTTCATCGCCTTGGCGACAGAGTGGTTAGCACCACTGCGGTCTAACCACTGATCTTATCAAGGACCGAAGCAACATCCGCGTCCGTCAGCAGGCGCGGCGACACATAGCCGTCGCTCTCTTCAACCGCTCGGCTAATCAGTCGAGGGTAGTCTGACTTCGTTATGGCATCACACGTCGTGGGCAGGTTGGCATTCACGCCAAGCAACTCAATGGCATCAATGACCCTTGCGGCGAGATCAGACTGCGTCTCATCAATGCCGGCGAGTGCTGCGAGCTCCGCCAGTTTAGGTTCTGCACAGGCCCCATAGACCCGTAATAAATGGGGCATCACCATGTTGTTTGCGACACCATGGGGGAGGTGATAAAGAGAACCCAATTGATGCGCTATAGCGTGGATACTGCCAACGTTCACCTGATTGATGGCCACGCCTCCGTAATAGGCCGCGACAGCCATTCCCAAACGGGCCTCGGCGTCTTGTGGCTCAGCCAGGGCTCGGGGCAGCCATTCAAAAACCCCCCGTATACACATACTGGCGGTTTCGGTGCGCGTACCGCGCTCCCATCGCCCAATATAAGCTTCGACGCCATGGGTTAGGGCATCCATGCCGGTGGCCGCCGTAATCATCGGGGGCAGGCCAAGCATCAGATCAGGATCTAGTGCCACTGCTCTTGGCAGCATCGCGGATCCGCTAATGATGTTTTTACTGTGGTCATTCTCATCGGTGATAACCGCGCCCATGGTCGCCTCACTACCCGTGCCCGCGGTGGTGGGAATAGCGTATATCGGTGCTGCATTCTCCGGCGCTTTTTGAAAACCAACCCAGGACTCCGGTTCACTGTCAGCCTCTGCCATAAGGGCAATCATTTTGGCTGCATCGATCGAGGAGCCACCACCCACCGCAAGCACCGCGGTGGCTTTGGCTGACTTTAAAGCCGCAGCACCCTCCCTCACGTGGGTAAAGGTGGGGTCTGGCTTCACCCCGTCATACCAATGCACTCGCACCCCCTGAGTTGATAAGGGGCTAACCGCCTTATCGGCGAGCCCCAACTCACGCAGGGGGCCATCCGTAACTACAAGTACATCCCGGTGGCCACTTTCGGCGATTCGACGACAAAGGTGACCGGAACTGGCCGCTCCGATGAAGGCAAAGTGGGGCGAAGTCGCCTTTGAGCCCACCAGCAACTTCGCCAGCGTTATCCTAAAGTGCCAGAGTCCCTGCCGTAAAAACATTGGTTTTGCCATAAAACCTCCTCCCTTTGTCAGATGCCCTAACCGCTCCGCCACCGCTACTAGCGAAGGCCTTGTTAGCAAAGGCGCTGTGGTTCCACTGTAGCGCAATTCAAGGCTGGGGTATGCTTGCGCGACGCTGGGAGCTTTCTTATGGATCGAAGATACATAGAAATTGAGGACGCAAACACCCTCGTGTTGAGGACAGATCAGGCCCCCAAACCGGGTCCCGATGAGATGTTGATCGAGGTTGCCTTTGCCGGCATCAACCGGGCTGATGTCCTTCAGCGCATGGGCTTGTACCCGGTCCCCGAGGACGCGTCACCCATCATGGGCCTTGAGGTTGCGGGGACTGTTTGCGAAACCGGCGCCAACGTCAGCGCGTTCAAGCCGGGGGATCGCGTGTGCGCTCTGGTCCACGGAGGCGGATACGCCAGCCATGCCGTTGCCCGCGAAGATCACACCCTGCATCTGCCCGAGAATCTGACCACTAAAGAGGGCGCCGCTTTGCCAGAAGCACTGCTGACGGTGTGGCACAACGTCTTTCACCTCGGGCAGCTCAAGCCCGGGGAGACGCTGCTCATTCACGGCGGCGGCAGCGGCATTGGCAGTATGGGAATACAAATGGCTCTCGCCCATGGGGCCAAGGTTATTTCGACAGCAGGCGGTCCGGAAAAATGCCAGCGGGTTAGGGATCTGGGTGCTGAATTTGTCAGTGATTATCGAGACGGTGACCTGCTCGAACAATTCACAGCCGCCGGCTACGGCGGGAAAGTCGATGTGATTCTGGATATCGCCGGGGGTGATTTCGTCCCCATCAATCTCGCGCTCGCGGCCCCGGATGCCCGTATTGTTTGCATTGGTGTCATGCGCGGCGCTCAGGCGACCGTCGACCTCTTTCAGATACTGATGAAACGCCTGACCGTGACGGGCAGCACGCTTCGGGGCATGGGCTCCGCGGGCAGAGCCGAGGGATTCAGCACGATTCGCGATACGGTTTTACCTTGGGTGAGGCAAAAGACGGTGGCCCCCATTATTGATAAGGTATGGCCGTTAGCAGACGCCATGGAGGCCCAGCAGACGATGCAAGGCGGGTCACATTTCGGAAAATTGCTACTGGATTGCCGCGACTAATATCAAAAGATAATCTGCCATGGCGACCACACAAAAATTCCTCTCCACTGTAATCTTCTGGATGCTGACATTCGTGCTATCAGGGTGTCGGCTTGAAGTCGTGCAGACAGAAGGCGGTCAGGTAGTGTCAGGGAGCGGCCGATACGACTGCGAAGCCGGCATCGGTAACAGCTGCGTGTGGGACATTAACGATAACTACTTTAGCGATAGCTTTACGGCCGTGCCTGAGCCGGGATATCGATTCGCGGGGTGGTCTGAGACAGACAGCACCGTTTGCGGCGGCAAGATGGTAAATTGCAGTCTCAGCATGGCCTCCGTGCCCCTGACGCTGCGTAGAAGCCTGCTCGCTTCCGACAGCATCGCACGATTGACACCAGTATTTGAAACCTCAGATGAAATCTTGACCTTTAATATTGCCGGAACAATTGGGGTGCTTGAAGGTACCGTCATAGACAGCGACACCAACAACCCTGACAACGGTAAGGTCAGCAATGACTCAATTGTGTTGGCACAGCCTTTGGGGAATCCGGGTACGGCGGGTGGTTATCTCAGCGATTCGGGCGAGGGAGAGCCAGGAAATGCCTCTGACACCGGCGATGTCGATGACTACTATCGAGTCGAGGCTCAAGGAGGGGAGCTAATCACCCTTTTTACCGCTGACTATTCCGCGGCAGATCTGGATCTCTACCTATACGACCCAAGCGGTGAAATCGTCGACTTCAGCGCCGGTAGTGGAGAAACCGAACAACTGGTGATCCCTGAGGCCGGAACCTGGTACATCAATCCATTTCTTTACAGCGGTGCTTCAAACTATATTGTCACCATCGGGACAAACACAGGCGTTCGCACTGGCCAGCAGATCGTTCCTGGCGATGTTCTGGTCACCTATCAAGGTGAGCGTGTGCTGCGCCAAGATGTCGTCGAATCCAACCATCTGGCGATAATGAAAAAGTTTTCTCTCAGCGATGCAGGAGGCGGCAGAAACCGCACTCGGAAACTTCAAGCCGACGTGCGAAGCGGTCTCTCTCCGTCAGCGTTGCCACACCGTTTACTCAACAAACGGAATGCGCTGAAGACCAATGAAGACAATATTCGCTGGAACACCCTCATGCTAATCAAAGAACTTCGTGGTGAGCCAGGTGTCATGTTTGCAGAGCCAAACTACCGCCTCCGCGCCGCCGCAAGAACGAACGATCCATACTATAACTATCTCTGGCATTACGATGCGATCAACGTACCCACGGCGTGGAACACCGTGACGGGTGATAGCAATGTCGTCATCGCCGTTGTGGACACGGGAATCATTGCAGATCATCCAGACCTTGCAGGCCAGCTGATTGATGGGTACGACTTTATCTCTGATGTTTCTCTGGCCGGAGACGGCGATGGCATCGATCCCGACCCTACTGACGAAGGGGAAGGCAGCAGCGCGTTTCGCTCGGGTAACTTCCACGGGCTTCATGTTGCAGGCACCATCGGAGCGACAGGAAATAATAATACCGGCATCGTGGGGATCGCTTATGGGAGCAAGGTCATGCCGCTTCGCGCCCTCAATGCAGATGGCGAGGGCAATACCTACGACATCATGCAAGCAGTTCGCTATGCCGCGGGGCTAGAAAACGATTCTGGCGTTCTGCCAACGAGACCGGCGACAGTTATCAACCTAAGCCTCGGTGGTGGCTCTTACAGCGCGAGTGAACAGAGCCTTTATCGGCAAGTCGCAGAACGGGGCGTTATCTTGATCGCTGCCAGTGGCAACGACGGGATCGAGTCGGTCGATTATCCGGGGGCCTATCAAGGTGTGTTTGCTGTTGGTGCAACCGATGCAACAAACAGTGTTACCAGCTATTCGAACCGCGGCAGCGATCTGGACATCATGGCGCCGGGCGGAAATTTAGAGGGGGATGCCAACGGAGATGGTCAACCCGACGGGGTATTAAGCACCTACTATAGCGATGGGGTACCTGAATATTTCTTCCTCGAGGGCACATCCATGGCAACACCCCATGTCGCCGGCGTCATGGCTCTCATGAAGAGCATCAATAATGACCTGTCCACCTCTGATATGGAGGCTCTGCTAGTGCAGGGACGTCTCACGGATGACCTTGGTAGCGCAAATAGAGATAACACCTATGGATGGGGACTAATTAATGCACAGAAGTCCATCGTGACGGCCCTTGACCAAATAGGCCAGACAGTCGAGCGCTCCCCACAGCTGGGAGTTTCCACGAGTTCTGTCAACTTTGGCAGCACACTAAACACCTCAGACATCGTTTTGACCAACCTCGGAGACGGCGAGCTCACTGTTTCCAACGCTGAAGCATCAGCCGGGTGGCTTGAAATAACACCACTAAACGTGGATGCAGCTGGTCTCGGTGTTTGGCGATTGCGGGCAAATCGCTCGACCCTCGCCGAAGGGCAATACAATGAAACCGTTTCTTTCACCTCTTCTGCCGGCACCGCGACGGTTTCCATAAGCCTACGTGTCACCGAAAACATCAACGGTGATATAGGCGTTGTTTATATCTTGTTCATAGAGAGCGAGTCACAGGAAACCGTGGCACAAGCCGCAACCTGGTCCGGCGCAAAATATGCCTACTCACTCCCGGACTTGCCTCAGGGATCCTACGAAATATGGGCAGGCACAGATACCGATAACGACTACTACATTTGTGATGCGGGAGAGGCCTGCGGAGCGTGGCAGTCCATTGACTCACCGGGGATAATTTATATCGGGTCTGATCAATCAAATATTGAATTCACCAGTGATTATCAGCTTTCATTGCCCGAGTTAAGCGGAGGTACGGGGAGTATCATGTCTTTTTCCCGCCATCCCGAACCTATGAGGCGCGCGCAATGAAAAGCACGGTTCGGTATTACCTCGGCCTCTTATGCTGGCTACTGCTTTTAAACAGCTCAGAGGCCAGCCAAGCTACTGACGCCGGGCAGGTTGGCATAGCACTAGGAAGAGGGAGTGACACCGGTGACCTGAGTGCAATTGTAGAACGCCGCGTCCTGCGTATCTTGACGGTCTACGGCCCGGGCCGCTACTACCTCGATGAGGGCGCAAAGGGTGTCACCGCAGAATACGCCAAGCGGTTGGGTACCGTTATTAACGAGACCTTTGATACCGGCCACTTGAAAATAATGGTGGTCGTGATTCCCGTCGCGAGGGATGAACTCTTCCAAGCGCTGGTCGAAGGCCGGGGCGACGTCGTTATAGCGGGTACGACCATTACAGAAGCTCGCCGAGAAAACGTTGACTTCACCAATCCGGTCAGCAAACCGCTGAAAGAGATTGTGGTAACCGGTCCCTCCGGCCAGGGCCTGCGGACGCTCACCGATTTTTCAGGGAAAACGGTTTATTTACGCCCTTCCTCCAGCTACGCCGACAGCGTCAAAGATCTGAAC
The DNA here is from genome assembly GCA_965658055.1 of Luminiphilus sp. Taxonomy (GTDB): domain Bacteria; phylum Pseudomonadota; class Gammaproteobacteria; order Pseudomonadales; family Halieaceae; genus Luminiphilus. The sequence continues at coordinate 7,379 of CBFHQV010000025.1, forward strand.
GAAAAGTTTGCAGCCCGCAACCAGCCAGCCATAGCCATCGAGCCAATGTCTGAGCTTCTGGAAGATGAAGACTTGATAGAAATGGTCAACGCCGGCCTACTCCCCTGGGCTATCGTCGACAGCTACAAGCCCATAATGTGGAAGGACGTGTTCACCCGGTTGACTGTCCGGAATGACCTTGTTTTCAGGGAGGGGGCTAGGCTCGCCTGGGCAGTGCGCCAGGACAACCCACAGCTTAAGAACTTTCTCAACGAATTCTTAAAAGAAAGCAAAGAAGGCACTCTTTTTGGCAACATTGTACGCAACCGCTATGTCCGAGATTTCGACTGGGCGAGTAACGCAACCGACTCCGAAGAACTCAAAAAATATCGCGTCTTGGAGCGCTACTTTCGGGAGCATGGAGAGACCTATGGGATAGAACCGGCGCTGTTGGCAGCGCAAGGCTTTCAAGAATCCCGGCTAGATCAAAGTGTGCGCAGTCATGCCGGCGCTATAGGAGTCATGCAGTTATTACCAAGCACCGCACAAGATAAAAATGTCGATATACCTAACATTGAAGAGGTAGAACCCAACATCGAAGCTGGCGCTAAATACATGGCATTTCTCAAGGATCGCTACTTTAGCGGGCCAGGGCTGGATGCCCTTAATGGGTCGCTGCTGGCGTTAGCCGCCTACAATGCGGGGCCAGCAAAAGTCAGGCGGCTGCGAAAAGAAGCCGGTGAACGTGGCTACGACCCGAATCGCTGGTTTGATCACGTGGAGGTTATTGCCGCCGAGCAGATTGGCCGAGAAACCGTTCAATACGTTTCCAATATCTTTAAATACTACCTGTCTTACAAGCTGATCGATCAGCAGAGTAAACGAAGAGACGAAGCTCGCGAGAAAGCCGGAGTAAGGTGAAACCAGCCTGCCTGTGCGCAACGCAACCTAGAACATATAACTCAAGGAAGCCGTGACACCATTGAATCGCATATCAAAGCGATTAAAGCCTTTTTCCAGCGCTTCCTCCACGTCGGCCTCTACATGCTGAAAACCTGCCGCAAGCCCCAGTCGCTCGGTTACCTAGTATTGAACCCGCACATTGCTATAAAAAAAAGTCCCCGCTGTAACGATCGACGTCAGCGGATAACCAACCGAAGGTGCCGTGAATCGACCACTTTGGGTTAAAGGCATAGAAACCTGTCGTCCGCAGATTGGGCACTGGCGCGGTTAAAGTCGCCCGGCTTTGACTCTCTTTGTCTCGGGCTAGTTCTTGGCCGTCGAGGGTCAGCGTGTTGGTTAATGTGAGCGATGCATCGAAGACATGAAGCCCTCCGCCCACCTGCCACTCCATGTGCTCATTGCCGCGCAAGGTATAGATGACATCGGCCATGTAGGTATCCATGGTGAAGTAAAGGTCAATTTCAGATCCGGCGGTAAAGTCGCGCCCTTCAAAATTGAAGTCCTGTTCTGCGGCAAATTGATTCCCGGTACTAAAGCGGTAGGCACCGACAGATGCCGACCATTTGTCGTTGAAGCGGCGGCGGTACTCGAGAAGCCAGCTCGTATACTCTTTATCAGAGCCTAAGTTGTCGAGCATTACGGAGCGCGGCTCGAAATCTCTGCGTTGCGCAATTACGTTACCCGTGCCTTCTTGAACAAAGACACCGAAGAACACCATATTGTCATGGGCTAAGTAGGGGCTTGTTCCGCGCGCGTCCTCCGCGAAAAACGCCTGAGCTCATGATGACAAAACTTGAGGCCAGTAAAATACAACCGGAATAGGTTGTTGTGCTTTCCATAGCGGATCAGTCTACGCCGATTCCAGCCGCACTTCATCCTCCAACCAACGAAGCCGCCCGGTGCTCACCCAGCGCCGGCGGACTCCTGGCGTGGGGGAGAGATAAAACAGATCGCCATTAGTTCCGGTCAGCACGGCACCGACGCCGAGATGTCGGGCAATTCGCCCGTTTGCCGCCATGTGGGGAGGCTCGCCATGGACGGGGATAACCAGTTTGGGCTGGAGAAATCGGTAAAGGTCTTGCAGCTCATCCTCACAGGGGTGGCCAGACGCATGTAGCGTAGCGCTCGCGTCGTCCGCATGCAGCACGTGAATACCGCGACCTTTAAATTGCTCCACCAGCCGACTAACGGATTGATCATTGCCGGGAATCGTTTTCGCACTGAAAATGACTGTATCTCCCTCGTCGAGGCAGAGTTTTGGATGGCTATCTGTGGCGAGGCGATGAAGCGCCGAGCCGACCTCGCCCTGACTGCCCGTTGCCAAGGCGAGAATTTCAGCTCTAGGCAGGTAATCCAGGTGGTTAGGATCGATGGGTTTGAAGTCATCAGACAGTAAGTCTGTGGCGACGGCACTGCGATACATATTATCAAGGGATCGGCCGAGCAGACCCACCCGCCGCCCAGTGGCGTGACCCAACCGAAGCACCGTTTGTAACCGAGCGACATTGCTCGCAAAACACCCAATGACCACCTTGCCCGTCAATGGCGCTACGACCTTTAGTAAACCATCAGCAACGTCGCCCTCAGAAGGTGATCTGCCGGGCTTTAGCGCATTGGTGGAATCGCAAATGATCGCGTCGGGGGACTTCAGACCCTTGCCCTCCCAGTCGGTGGGCTTCCAGGCTTGGCCCACCACCGGTCGCTGATCGATCTTCCAGTCTGCTGTATGAATGATATGGCTATTGGCTGTACGAATCGACAGCGCGCAGGTCTCAGGAGTCGAGTGGGTTAAAGGCAGCCACTCAACATCAAATACGCCGATCTGCACACGCGAAGTGGGCGTGACCTCAATGAGCGGACTCGGTACCTCACCGCCGCGCCAACCAACTTTTCGTCGGAGCACGTTTGCGGTAAATGGCGTGGTATAGACAGGACAACGGAATTTGGGCCAGAGGTAGGGCACTGCGCCAAGATGGTCCTCGTGGGCATGGGTAAGAATCAAACCATCTATTTGCTCACAGCGCTCGGCAATAAAGTCGGGGTTGGCCATTTGAATACTAGCCCCGCCAGCACGCCCCCGCCCGTCATGCTCAAACGTGATGCCACAATCGACGATAAGCCAGCGACCATTGTGGCCGTAAAGGTTGAGGTTCATGCCTATTTCACCGCAACCTCCCAGTGGCAGAAACCAGGTAGCCTCAGGCCCCGGGCCACCACTTACCATGCATAGCCAATGCGAAAGTTGTACTTTTGATCGACCTCGGTATCAAGCGATGCGTCGTAATCGACGGTAATTTCCGCCGCGGCTTGAAAACCAAACACCAAGGGGAATGACAGCCCCGCCGTGGTCTTTAGCAGCAGCTGATCTGAGCCGCTGATGCCAAGAATGCCGATGTGGCGCAAGTACAGTTTGGAATCCCCACCCAAAATAGAGCTCTCACCGGTCAGGTTCCAATTCAAAGCACCGTAACTCTCATTCAGATTGTCGCAGCTGATCGCTTGAACGACACCACGCTGCTCGCAGCCCTCAGGTGCAATGTAGTCGGTCTGCACATAGGCAGCCCCAAGCTCGCCATCCAGCGTAAGGTAAGATTTTGCGACCAGCTTTCGCCCAAAGTAGGGTCCCACATAGGTTCTCAGATCGATGGCCGCAAGCGCGTCGGCTTCGACAGCCACATTCGCCCCCACATAATTCCGACTGTCCGCGAGAAAGTAATCGTACTTGCCCAAGAGCTTCCAGTTATCGGCGGTATCGATCCACTGTCGGTTCTGAGATCCTTCTGACGCGGAGGCGTCATAATCTGCATTGGCACTCGAATCCTTGTCGATGCGCCCGTTGACGGTATAGCGATCCCGCGTGCTTCGAACCACGGAGTTAACGGCAACGTCAAGCTCATCGGTTTCAGTATTGCCGCGATTTACCACTAACGCAGCACTGGTATCCCCGGTCCAGTGGTATCCCTCTCCGCGCTCCCACGCGCGAGGATTCATCACGGCTATATCGCCCAGAGCACCGACTTCATCACTGCTGGTGACTTGCCCCGACGACACAACCAAGCTGTCAAGGCTCTTGGTGGTCCCGTCTTTAAGCAACACCTCTGTTGGCTGCAACCACTCAAAGCTCACCACAAACTCGATGCCAATTTCGAGGTCCTCCTCATCGAACTGGGTCGCGAGGTAGAGCTTATCGTCCCGAATGTCGACGACCGTGCCAACAATCGAGGAGCCGTCGGAAAGCTGAACCATCGCCCTTGTCATAGGGTCCGCAGTCAAGGCGGCATCAACCGCTCGCGCAGCGGGCGATATGACCACGAGACTCAAAAAAAAGAGCGGCCCGAGCAGGCGCAATATGGATAGAAGAGGTAAACTCATAGCACTGTTTCCCAATCTTGTTCGAAGGTGGCGAGACTACGCCATCGGGCGTGAAATTTACATGAGCGGGCGGGCAATCGTCAGCAATTGATAGTAATAGTACCTATGTCTACTACCGTATTTGATTATGACCTATTGGTAATTGGCGCGGGCTCCGGGGGCGTCAGGGCGGCGCGAACCGCGGCATCTCTCGGTGCACGCGTTGCAATCGTCGAAGATCGCTATATGGGTGGCACCTGCGTCAACGTAGGCTGTGTTCCTAAAAAGCTTTATGTGTATGCCAGTGAGTTTGGAAAGGGTTTTGTAGATGCCGGTGGCTTTGGCTGGGAAATCACAGAACCCGCCTTTGACTGGGCGACCCTAAGAGACAACAAGAAAACCGAAATATCTCGGCTCAATGCCATTTATCAACGGCTACTTGAAACCGCAGGGGCGACCGTTATTGACGGTCGCGCCCATATTCATGATCGACACAGCATAGAAGTCAATGGCGCACAGGTAACCGCTGAAAAAGTCTTGCTGGCCACTGGAACCTGGCCGCATATCCCGGCATTCCCGGGTAGTGAATACGCCCTCACCTCAAATGAGATTTTTGATTTGCCCGAGTTTCCCCAGCGATTGCTGATAATCGGAGGAGGGTATATCGCGACCGAATTTGCGGGTATTTTTAATGGCCTGGGCTCAAAGGTAACCCAAATTTATCGCGGTGATTTATTCATGCGAGGCTTCGACGAGGATGTGCGAACTTTCCTCGCCGCAGAGATACGCAAATCCGGGGTAGACCTGCGCTTTAATGCCAATCCCCAAGCCATTGAGATCGGGGATCAGGGGTATCACGTAACGCTGGATAATGGGTCAACCCTCGAGGTCGACTCGATCCTGTGTGCAACCGGACGACGGCCCAACATCCATGATCTCAATCTTGAAGAAACGGATATCCAATACACCCCCCAGGGGTTTATTGCCGTCGATGAGCGGTTTCAAACATCCGAGTCTTGGCTGTATGCCCTCGGCGATCTCACAGGCGGCCCCCAGCTCACCCCCGTAGCGCTGGCTCAAGGCACCGCTTTCGCCCATCAACACTTCGGCAGCGGCGGGGACGCTCCTGAGCTTGAGTATGTGCCGACTGCCGTATTTAGTCAGCCAAATGTCGGCACGATTGGCTATACCGAGGAGCAGGCCGAGCAATTGTTTGGCAAGCTCCGCATTTTCCAGTCCGATTTCAGACCCATGAAACACACCCTGAGCGGGCGCGACGAACGCTCTCTGATGAAGCTCATTGTCGAGGCAGCAAGCGACCGGGTGGTCGGGTTACACATGGTGGGGCCAGACGCCGGTGAAATCGTGCAGGGTATGGCAATTGCCATCCAGATGGGGGCGACCAAGGCGGATTTCGATCGAACGATTGGAATTCACCCTACTGCAGCCGAGGAGTTCGTTACGTTACGGGAGCCGGTTCGTTAATGTTGACCGAGCCCTGGGCCTGGGCTGCACTGCTTGTTGCGGGACTGATTGGCGGCGCCATCAATGTCATTGCGGGTGGCGGCTCTATTATTACGGTCCCCATGATGATCTTTCTTGGCGTGCCGGGACCCATCGCCAACGGCACCAACAGAATTGCGATCCTCGCGCAGAACATCGCCGCAATTTCCACCTTCAAACGCCACAAGCGCTATGACTACAAGCTAGCGATATCACTCTCTTGCTGTGCGCTGCCCGGCGCACTGCTCGGCGCCTGGGTTGGCACCAACCTGGGTGGCGAGCGGTTTAATCAGATTCTGGCCGTCATTATGGTCGGCGTACTGATTTACATGCAATTTGGCCAAGCAGGCAGCCAACCGGCAACGCAGGAGCCCAAGCGAATGGTCTTGGGCCATGCTCTGATGGTGCTCGCTGGGTTTTGGGGTGGATTTATTCAGATTGGTATGGGCTTCATCCTCATGCCCATCCTCAATCGGGTCATGGGCTTAGACCTGGTCAGCACCAATCTTTACAAGGTCTTTATTGTCGCGGTGTATACAGTTGGTGCCCTCGCGGTCTTTGCAGTGGCGGGCGAAGTGTTCTGGTTCATAGGATGTGTACTCGCTGTCGGTAATTCGCTCGGCGGCTACTTGGGTGCTAAGCTAACGCTCGCGCGTGGAGACGCGCTAATTCGACGGGTGCTCACGGTTGCTATCATCGCGATGGTGATCAAGCTGTTATTTTTCAGCTGACCGCCACTTGGGGCGAATTAGCGAAAAAACAGTGAGAGCGGAGGCCAAAAATGAGACTGTTTTCGGGATCGGTATCCCTCTGGGTTACAACGAGCTTGCTGCTATGTTTTTTAACAAGCTGCTCAAGCTTGCAAGTCGATACGACCGACAGCACCGCGTTCAAACAAGGTAACTATCGAACTTACTCCTGGCTTGGTGCGGCTATTGAAAATACCGCTGGCTCCACCGACCCTCTGTATACCTTGGATCCCACATTACGCGCCGCGGTTGACAGCAAGTTAGCCGCTAAGGGCTATGAGCGGGTGGAATCGGGGGGCGACTTTATCATCGACTATCAGTTCAAAGATGCACTGGTGAGCGGCTCCTTAAGTTCCACCGCGTCAATCGCTGACAACCGGTACCCAACGCCCACTAATGACGCGGTCATTAACCGTCGCGCGGATCAAGCCTTGGTCGACAATGCCTATGCATTAAGCGGGCCCAAGGAGGTGAATAGCATCCTGCTTCGGTTCTCGGATGGCGACACCCTGACCATGGTATGGGCCGCTGGGATGAGTAAAGTCGTCGACAAACTTTACTTCGACGCAAAAGAAATGGAAAAAACCATCAATACCTCAGTCAACCGTGCACTGGCGCGCCTGCCGGCAGCTAACTGAGGCTCTGTTTCTAACCGAGATTCGCTTTACGGCATCGACACTTCGAGTCCCCAGGGAGGGGGATGCCCGGCCATACCCGTGAACAGGTTCTCTAAAGCACGCTCGACCATCGCCCGCCGGGTTGTCGCCGTTGCGCTGCCCAGATGCGGAGTAAGTACAACGTTTTTGAGATGTGCCAGGGGGCTGTGTTGAGGTAGAGGCTCCTCGGCAAAGACATCAAGCCCAGCGCGCAGTCGTCCGGACGACAGCTCCGAAATTAGTGCGCTTTCATCCACAATAGCGCCACGTGCGGTGTTAATAAGTATGGCGCCATCTTGCATGGCCGCGAGCCTTGGGGCATTCACCAAATGGTAGGTTTCGGGGGTGGCCGCCGTGTGCACAGTCACAACATCGGCTGCGGAAAACAGCGTATCAAGCTCCACCAGCTCAACGCCCTCCACCTCGCGCGGCGTTCTGTTCCACCCCAGCACGCGACTTCCGAAACCGCGAAGCCTCCTGGCAACGGCTTGCCCGATGGGCCCCAATCCAATAACACCTACGGTAGCGCGGCTTAAGTCTGTGCCCAGAAAAAAACCTGTCGACCAACCCGCCTGCCATCCCCCGTCACGAATTAACTGATCAGCCTCGGGCACGCGTCGGGTCACGGCAAGCATAAGAGCGAGCGCCATATCCGCCGTACTATCGACGAGGATATCGGGGGTGTAGCCCACAGGGATACCACGTTTAGCCGCATGATTGACATCGATGTGATCAACCCCTACCGAGATCGTCGAAATCATTTTTAACCCCGGGGCTGACTCCATGACACTGCGGGTGACGGGCGTGCCCACGGAGCAGAGAAGTCCTCGCGCGGGGGCGACCCACTCTTTGAGTACTTCTTCCGGAATCTGCGACGACTCGCGCCACACCTGCAAATCGAACTTCGCCGCCAAGACATCCAATACGTCATCAGGCAAAGGGACTGTCACCACCACCAGTTCAGACAAAAAACCTCCTCGCCATTTGCGCTCGGTAACCGAGCCTTGTCAATCGCGGCGAAACACCAAAGCATCCATGCCGCTACCATCTACAAACCTTAGGCGTCTGAATCCGAGGGCATCAGTCCGCCGGGCTTACGATAGCGCTTTGCGGCAGTACGTGACCAAAGTAGCAGACCCACGACCGGTAACGCCACGAAAAGCCAGGCGAGTGCGTAGTTGGTCATCGCCAACACGGCCCCGGTGACAAGAGGCCCTGCGACGCGACCAATGGAGGCGGTCATGGCCGTCGCGCCCATCATGCGCCCCCGCTCAGACGGAATAACGACGCTGCTGGCAATGGTATTGAGCACCGGCAAGCAGCAGGTTGCTCCCGTAAAAGCGGTAAATACCACTAGCGCTCTAGATAACTCGCCATCAACGAATAGAGTCGCCACTAAACTGCTAACGAACACGAAAGCGCCCGCACCCAGTACATTGAGCAGTCCAAACCGTCGCGTAAGCCAGTCTATGGATGCGCCCTGAATCACAATCATAGCCACCCCAACCAGCCCAAATAGAATGCCGATTTCTCGAGGGCCCCAGTTCTGAAAAGCCGCTAGCCAGAGGGGACTCAAATAAATAGCCGAGCTAACGGCTGCTGTATGTAGGGCGTATTGAGAAACCAGTAGCATCGCGTGTCGCTCGCGCAGAAATGGTATCAACCCCATTTTTTGACTGCTTTTCCCCGCGGTCGCACTGGTCAGGGTTCTCGGCGCCTCAGATGGCAACAAAACGCCTGCCAACAACACAGAAAAAAAGGACATGGCCGCAGCGAAGACTCCGGGGAGGAAAAAAGAGTCGCCCGGACCCGCTAACAGACCACCGATAACAGGCCCGAGAATCAGGCCAAGACCAAAGGCCGTGCCCACAAGGCCCATCGCCTTTGCCCGGCGTTCGGGCGCGCTGACATCGGCCATCAGCGCCGAGGCGACGGGCAGACTCCCCGCCATTAACCCGCCAAAACCCCGCGCCGCGTACAGCATCCAAAGCTCCGTGGCGGCCCCCAAGAGTAAATACGAGAGTGCACCGCCAAAAAGGCAAATCATCAGAACGCGCTTCCTGCCGATACGATCAGATAGCGCACCCCAGAAGGGTCCTACGATGCCCGCCCCCAAGCTGTAAATCGCGATGACCAGTGCCACATCAATTTCATTGCCCCCAAGGAGAGGGGACATAAAGGGTAAGATGGGAATAAGAATGCCAAAGCCCACGAGGTCCACCACAATCACCGTGAACACCAACCACTCGGCTGGGAAACTCCAGCGAGCCTGCGTCACGACTCAGTCCAGCGCCTGGTCTCTGGCAGATCTATGGAAAATAAATCCAACGCTCTTGAAATACTTTGGGTGACAAGCTCATCGACAGTTTCTGGCTTGGTGTAAAACGCGGGAGCAGGGGGCGCGATGATGGCGCCCATTTCGGTAGCCGCCACCATATTTCGCAGATGCCCCAAATGTAACGGCGTTTCCCTTACCATCAAGACAAGTCGTCGGCGCTCCTTAAGCGCCACGTCAGCGGCGCGCGTCAACAAGGTCGAGGTAACACCCGAGACGATCTCTCCGAGAGTGCGAATAGAACACGGCGCAACCAGCATGCCAAGATTTTGAAATGACCCACTGGCAATCGATGCGCCAACATTCTTAATGGGGTGCCAATAGTCAGCGAGGCCCCGAATATCATCGATGGAACAATCCAACTCATGATGTACCGTCAGCTCCGCTGAACGCGACATCACGAGGTGGGTTTCAATGGCAAGAGGCGCCAGAAGCTCGAGCGCCCTGACACCAAACTGGACCCCGGAGGCTCCGCTAATACCAATAATTAATCGTTCCACCAACCAAGTGTAACGCTTCAGAACTCCATTCGGATACCGAGATTAAATGAGCGTCCGGACTCGGGCGCATACTCCCTGAGAAACGATGTGCTCAGCCGGATTTCCTCATCGGTGAGATTCCTAACCGCCGCAGATAGGGTGATAAAGGCTTCGCTGAGCTGGATATACCACTCACCCCCGATATCCCATCGAGTCCAACCGTCCGTGGGCTCCTCGTTCTCTCCAGAACGGTTCTGGCTATCAGCCGCTGTCAGGCGGGCAAAATAGCGGGCTGCGGGCTGTTCCCAGATGACACCAACAGCCCAAAAAATCCGCCAGGGAAATGAAGTGCCGCACCCAAAGTACCCGCCTTCGCCTCGGTATCTGTATTGGGCAGAACATCAGCGCCATCACTGCCGGCACCCTCAGCAACCTCCAGGCTGTCGGTATCCCTGAAAAGAGCATCGGCGTGCAGCGCTAATGGGCCCAAGGCTGTGTCAATACGAAAGGTGCCATTGCTACCTCGGCTGGCGCCGGTGTAGCGGTAATCAACACCAATGCGTGTCTGTTCGGGCATCGACGTGGGAATTCTATTATCCAGTACATTAATGACACCGCCGATAGCCCCGCCGCCATAAAGCAGCGTGGCCGGACCTCGCAAGACATCAATGCTGTCGGCAAGGAGTGGTTCAACAGCGACCGCGTGGTCAGCACTCAACGAGGAGACATCGGCGCTTCGCGTACCGTTCTGTAACGTGGTCACGCGGGGACCCGAAAGGCCGCGAATCACGGGTTGGCCCACGCCGGGACCAAAGCTGGCATTGTGCACGCCAGGCAGGGCTTCCAATGTACCGCCGATAGTGGTGGCGGCCGCTCGCGCCAGCTCATCGCCGGTCAGCACTGTTACTGGCAGGCTGGTTTCAGTCGCCGTTTGATGAATGGGCAGCGTGACAAGCACATGTTCCATGTGCGCTTCATCGGCAGTGACCGACGAGGTGACTAATATCGTGGCCGCAAGACCACGACGAAGGGTACGTATCATACGCATTGTTAAATTCTCCTGAGTAAATGGGGTTCAGACCAAAGGCCTGACGTGGCTGTTCAGGAGAAAATAGGGGGGTTGCTGTTGCCGACAAGACGAACAGCACCGCTCAGAACATCCCGGGACAACGGTTGTGTTCTTGTATCACCGACCGCGGGCACCGCCCCCTGAAGGTGGGATGAGGGGAGAGGGATATCGGCTGCGTGCAAGCAAACCTGGCAGGCCTCAGTGTCGGCAACACGGTGCCAATGATCGGCAGCAACGAGCTGCAGGGAGACTAACGAGAAAACCAGAGCGGCGGTTAACCACCGGAGTCTTAGCGTGCTAGGACGCAGGGAGGAGGCAAAAACCATTAGCCGGCCTGGGCCTTCATGTGCTCAAGCATCGCCATCATTTGCTGATGGACTTTATTGACGGCCTTGAGAGGGCGGATCATGACTTTAAATTCGATAATCTGATCCTGTTTCGCAGTAATCATGTCGACACCGTTAATGGCGATATCGTCCATGGTGCATTCGAACTCGAGAATACCAACATCGCCCTGAATGACCTCTCGCACATAGCGAAAGTCGGTATTAAACACCTGATGGGCCGCTGACAGATAGGCGAAAGAAATCTCCCTGCCTCGCTGGGGCGGGTGCACCACAGGTGACCAAAAAACGCACTCCTCATGCAAAAGATCCCAAAGCCCTTGGGTCGTGCCCTGGGACATCACTGTGTGCCAACGATCAAAAACAGATGACGTGTCATTCATGGGGCGAGGGTAGCAGAATTGGCAAGAAACCGTGAGGGGATGTTAGCCTCTGAAGAGAAGTAATCGAATTGGGAGGAGGCGATCCCATGGGACTCACTGCATTCATACCCGCCGCATTGACCTTGGGTATTGGCGTAGCTGCTCTTATCACCTTCAAAGTGCTATCTGATAGGCGCGACAGTAGTGACAGTCGCCTGCTTGTTTACCAGCTGTTGATATGGGTAGGCAGCCTCATCCTGCTTATTGCCGTGATTGTCGCCTTGCCGCTGGAAAACAGCATCAGGGGGCAGATTTTAAGCCTCGTTGGTGTTGTCCTAACGGCGATTATTGCCCTGTCATCAACTACCTTTGTCGCCAACGCCATGGCCGGGATCATGCTGCAGGCTACAAAACCTTTTCGGCCGGGTGATTTCATTTTGGTGAATGGCGTCTTTGGGCAAGTCACTCGGATTGCGCTGGTCAGTACACGGATCCAAACCGAGACCCGGGATTTTACCAATCTCCCCAATTTGCTCCTGGTCACTCACCCCATCACCGTGCAGCACCGAGAAGGAACCATTATTCAAGCCGACGTCTCGCTCGGCTACGATATTCATCACCAGGACGCGGAGCATCATCTCCTGAGTGCGGCCTCAAAAGCAGGCTTTTCCGACCCCTATGTCTTGGTGCTAGAGCTGCTTGATCACGCGGTCAGCTATCGCGTTGCGGGGTTTCTCAGTGATGTAAAAAATCCGTTGAGCGCCCGCAGTGCGCTTCGCCGACACATGCTCGATGAGCTTCATCTCGCCAACGTCGAAATCACCTCGCCATCGGTCGTCGCTCAGCGCCAACAGCCAGGGGATACCCGAACGCTGGCTAAGCAAGTAGCACAACGCAATCTGAGTGGTCCTGCAGTCGCGCCGGAGGAAAAGATTTTTGACAGTGCCAATGCGGCAGCCAACCAGGAGCAACTCCGTCAGGAGATTAGAGCGGCCAAAGAAGCTATCACCGAATCCCAAGAGCAAATCAAAAAACTGCAGGGGGACGATCGCGAGGCCGCGTTGGTCACTCTTCGGGGGGTCGAACAAAAGCTTCGCTGGCTCGAAGCCGCCCGGGATGCCGGCAGCACAGATTAGGCTTATAGCCCGGTATTGAGCTCAAACTCCCGCAGGGCGACCTGACGCTGCTCGTAAGCTGCTTGCCCGCGGCGCTGATCGGCCGCGCCCAATCGTTGCCGCAGGCGGCGGGTGCGATAATGCTTCACGAGGCGCTCAAAACGAGAGGCTTCAAACTCCCCGGCCAGCAATGACTCAATGAGCGCAATATCAATGCCCAACCGGTAGGCGATGCGGGTTGGTCGGATGCGATAGGCATGAAACTCTGCAACCAGTTCAATCTGACGCTCCACTGGCAGGTCGCAGAAACAACTGTAGCCATAGGGCGGGCAGGGGGTACGGGGATCGTCATCGCTCATGACCGTCTTATAGCAAGCTTTCACAAAAGTCCCAATAGGAAAGTCACGATACGGGTGAGATAATAGGCGCGCTTGGTTTGCGTTGTCGCAGGCTACTCTAGACTAAGCACCGTTTTTTACTGCAAAGACCGAAGAGGAAACCCCGTTTGTCGCTGCCCGTGAAAACCCATCGCCGAACCAAAATCGTCGCCACAGTCGGCCCCGGATGCGATAGCGAAGATATGTTGGGCCGGCTTATTAACGCAGGCGTCGATGTTTTCCGGCTGAATTTTAGTCATGGGTCCATAGAGCATCACACCCAGGTCGCCGAGCGCATCAGGCGCCAGTCGAGACACGCGGGTCGCTATGTCGGCATTTTGGCAGATCTTCAGGGACCAAAGATCCGCATTAGCGGATTTGAAGCAGGGGCGGTTCAACTCACCGCAGGAGACCCATTCTGTCTGGATATAGCGCTGGACAGCGAACAAGGCGACAACCGTCGAGTTGGCGTGGAGTACCAGGCGCTTCCCCAGCAGGTGGTTGTTGACGATATCTTGCTGCTGGACGACGGCAAGCTGCGGCTTCGAGTGGATGATGTCACGGAAACCGCCGTGGACTGCACCGTGCTGGTGGGAGGCAAGCTCTCCTCCCGAAAGGGCGTAAATAAGCTAGGCGGCGGGCTCGCCGCGCCTGCGCTCACCGAAAAAGACCGTGAAGATATCGCGGGAATGGAAACCATAGCGCCGGATTTTGTCGCGGTTTCTTTCGTGTCTAGCCATACCGATATTGATCTTGCCCGTGAGCTGCTGCGGGGGGTCAACGTGGACCCTGCCATCATCGCTAAGATAGAGCGCGCTGAGGTAGTAGCAGATAGCGATCTTCTCGACTCTATCATCCTGGCGTCAGACGGCATTATGGTGGCTCGGGGGGACCTCGGTGTGGAGGTTGGGGATGCACAGCTCATCGGGATACAAAAAGACCTGATTTCACGAACGAGAAAGCTTGATCGTCTGGTCATCACGGCGACCCAAATGATGGAGTCGATGATCAGTAACAGCATGCCAACCCGGGCGGAGGTGTTTGATGTGGCTAACGCCGTCCTCGATGGTACCGACGCCGTCATGTTGTCTGCAGAGACCGCGGTTGGGCAGTATCCCGTCGAGGTTGTCACCGCCATGGCCGACGCTGCCGTTGGCGCCGAGAGACACCCTGTTGCCCGCACCTCGCGCTATCGCCTCGATCGCGAATTCTCGAGTGCCCAAGAAACCGTGGCGCTCTCGGCTATGTACGGCGCCAACCACTTTCCGGGTGTCTGTGGATTGGCGGCTCTGACGGAACATGGAAACACGCCAACCATGATGTCTCGGCTATCCTCGGGTCTGCCAATATTCGGGCTGAGCCGCCAGCATCGGACGCTCCAAAAGCTGTCGCTGTGCCGGGGGGTGATACCCCTCTACTTTGATGTGACCGCCTTTCAGCCTGAAGACCTCGATGCCCGGATCCTTGAGTTCCTGCTCGACGGTGGCTACCTCAGACGCGGGGATTTTCTGTTAGTCACCATGGGTAGCACCGCCGGCGAAGCGGGAAAAACCAATCAGATGAAAATTCTCACCGTTGAGTAATCGAGGTCCCAGGCCAGCTTATTCACCCCCAAAATATTTTGCCAATTGGGAGGTTTTGTCACGATTTGAATGCTACACTGCTGGGGTCAGTGGTTTTTGACAACGCTTTTTGCAGAGCGCTCGCAGTCTTCGGTCTACGGTTTTGTTCCAAACAGCGTGTAAGGGCCCACCAAAACGGCAGCTGCCGTCGAGTGGGTATTATTTGAGTAGAAAAGGTAAGTGCAATGTCCCAAGTTAATGGCACCGTAAAGTGGTTCAACGAGACCAAGGGTTACGGATTCATCGAGCAAGAAGGCGGTCCCGACGTATTCGTCCACTTCAGTGCAATCCAGGGTGATGGTTTCAAAACCCTTCAGGATGGTCAAAAAGTGCAGTTTACGGTGACCACTGGTCAAAAAGGTCCTCAAGCGGAAAACGTGGTTCCGGTCTGAATACCTTCTGAAAAAATAAAAAAGGGCTTCGTAAGAAGCCCTTTTTTTAAGTAAGGAATTTACAGCCCAGGATCAGACGCCTTCTTGAATTTCCTTCTGGCGTTTTTCCTCGCTGGCAATGTACTTCAGCCATTGCCCCGCCATGTCTTCTGAGCGCTCATCCTTTGCGACCTTTTCTGCCTGCCGAAAAGCTTTGCGGGCGCCGTTGTAATCGCCTAGGTTGAAGTACGCCATGCCCGCCACCATGTGGGCTTGATCCGGGCGCTTGACGCCGCCTTTTTTGATGCCCTTATCAACTGAATCAATGGCTTTCTGATTTTGATCGCCATCGAGGTAAACGCTACCCAGCCGGGCATAAAGCTCACCTTCTTCAGAAAGGCTTGCAGCTTTTTCCATCATCGGGATCGACTTTGCCGTCTCCTGAGCTTGCCGCCAGGCACTGCCCGCCAGCTCATAATTCTTGGACTTGTCTTCGACCAACTCGTCTTTAAAGCCCTGCTCCATCACCCGCGCTGCAGGATAAGGCACTTCCGCATTCAAATAGAGGTAGGACAGCTGAACCAGGTCAGAGCTTTTGTCCAGTAGCCCCTGTACATAGGCCGTTTCCATCATCGCCAGCTGGCGGGGCTCGTCCTTCAACTCACCATGCAAATGAGAGGCCTGAACCCAGTACTGCTTATTCGGATAGTAGAACAGCAACAGGTTGAGTGTATCCAGGGCGCTCACATAGTCTTCTTTATCGAAGTACAGAAAGCGCGCTAGGTTATACCACTGCTCCTTTGGCACCTTGCCGTCGGACTCGTACATATCGATGGCAATCTCAACGTTTTTCAGTGCCTTGTTAAAATCCTTGAGCTGATAGTAGCCTTGCGACAGCAATACATAGGCGTTGGCGTTGGGCTTGTCGGTCATGTCAAACCACTTGAGCAACGCATTGATGCCCTGCTGCCATTGCTCCTGCACAAAATAAAGCTGGGCCACGGTGAAGCGGGTATTGATTTCCATCGCCAGCGGGATATCGGGCTGACTGATGACGAGATCATAGTTTCTCAAAGCACCGCGATAGTCCTCGACTGAATACCGAAGAAACGCGTAGAGGTTGTACACGTTGGCGAGCTCATAGCTGTTCAGCGCGCGCTTGCCTTCACCGGCGATCATGTCGTCCAACACTTTCTGTGCGGCGTTATAGTCTTTTGCCTCTGCAAAAGCCTGCGCCTCGGCCAGTTTCTCATAAACCTTGTTACGAAGTGCCGGGGTGCGGCGGGTCTCTCGTTGTTTCTTCTCTCCGGAGTCGCCCTGCGCGACCGCGTGGCCCACTAGCCCAGCGGCGGGAACCGCAGCGTCGACAACAACCAGTGCACCCGACACCACCACTGCCAGGGTAAGTGTGCTTACAACACGAGTAAACATCGTCCAAACCTCCCCAGGTTGCCTACTGCTCGAGCTCGTAGGTGAATTTATTCTGCACGCCAGCTACTTCGATGGGCTCGCCATCGACCACTCGCGGCTTGTACTTGAACTTCTCGGCCGCCTTCACAGAGGCGCTCTCAAAGATTCCCGAGGGCTGGCAATCAACGGCCTGAGGGTCTCGGATAGAGCCGGTTTTGGTGACAGTGTACTCAACAATGCAATACCCAGAAATGCCCCGTGTTTGAGCGCGCCGCGGATAAATAGGCGCCACCTTGACGATAGGCAGGTACTCGCCGTCACCTGAAGACATACCAGAAGAGCTAAGCTTTAAGTTGATTCCAGTCGTCGGCGCAGTATTTGCGACATTCATATCGATATCGGTATCGAAGTCGATAGGCTCTAAATCCGGTGGTGGCTCTTCCGGGTCCTCCACCTTTTCGGGCTTCACCTCTTTCAGATTGGTTTCAATAACCTTATCGGGCACCACGATGTCAGCGATCTTGCGAGCCTTGGTGTCCTGCTGCTTGTAATCACGGTCCACCAATGCCTGCATCAAGTAAAACAGGCCGATGGCAACTGGCACAGCCAACAGGCCACCTACAATAACGCGTTGTAAACTACCCATTAACGTTATGCCTCGTCATCCGTGGAGATACAGGGTGGCGCTGTCAGAACAGGGCGTACCGCATCGATGAGCTCTTCAACCGCAAATGCCGGTGTTTCCCGATCCACCTGCACCACGATGTTCGCCTGTGGCGCCTCTTTTTTTGCCGCCTCGGCCGTTCGCAGTGCTTTGTCTAATGGCAACTTATTCTTGTTGTAGTAGATGTCACCGCGTTCATCCACTGCAAAAATAATGGTGCCTCGTTCACAGACCTCGGTCGTCGTTGCCTGAGGTTTAAAAATTTCTACGCCAGGCTCCTTAACAAAAGAGGACGTGACGATAAAGAAGATCAACATGATGAACACGACGTCCAACATGGGCGTCAAATCGATTTGGCTACCGTCTTGCTGGGAAGCCTGACTGGGGCGGGTTGCCTGATCACGCATACTCATCGTCAGAACCTCACTTATCGCTGGCCCAGCTGACGGAACCAACGCCAGCCTCTCTGGCCGCGTCGGCTACATCCACGACGACACCAGCCTCAGCCCCTTTCTCGACCTTGATCGTCACCGGCGCTTCAGGGTCTTCCGCCAACATTCGTTGAATATTGGCTCTCACTGCGCGAATATCGACCCGACGATTCTCCATCCAAATCTGGTTGTCAGCAGCGACCTCCACCAGAACGCTTACCGAGTCGTTGGGGTCTGTCTGCTGATTGTCATCAGGGCGATTGATTTCAACACCGGCCTCCTTGATAAAGGACGCGACGACGATGAAGAAAATGAGCATGATGAACACGACGTCCAGCATGGGAGTCAAATCGATTTCCGCGCCCCCGTCTTCTTGCTGTCTGGCTAGCTTGCGCATGAATGCTTATCCTCAAAACCCCCGATCAATGATCGGACGTCAATTGATCCTCTAGAAGTTGCTGCTCACGGCTTGCAACACGCTGGAGATAGGTGTTCGCAAACAAGCCTGAAAGCGCCGCCACCATACCGGCCATGGTAGGAATCGTCGATTTCTCGACACCGCCGGCCATTGACTTGGCGTCACCGCCCCCGGTAACCGCCATGACGTTGAACACTTCAATCATTCCGGTCACGGTGCCAAGCAACCCCAGCAGGGGGCACAGGGCAACGCAAGTCGCAATCACGTTCATGTTGTCATTGATCAGCTCACGGCTGGTGGAGAGCAATCGCATCCGGATCTGTTTGGCATTCCAGGAGCGCCGCTCACCGCGACCCTCCCAATCGGCGACAAACTGGGCGCGATCTGCCTTCCAGCTTGACGAAAAATACCAGAGCCGCTCAAAAATCAGTGTCCACATAAAGAACACCAACACGGCAATTAGCCATAACACATTCCCGCCTTTGTCCATAAAGGCGAAGATGGTTTCAAATATCCCAGGCATTCGTCCGTCCTCTCCAGCGTTGACCTAGCGCTTGTGCTCTCGCTCGGCATGCTCGGCAACAATGCCGGTAGCTTGCTCGTTAAGGACGTGAATGATGCGCTGGGCACGACCATTAACAATGGTGTGCAGCAAGACGGTAGGAATCGCAACCAAAAGACCCAGAACCGTTGTTACCAGTGCGCTTGAGATACCGCCGGCCATGGCCTTGGGATCGCCAGCACCGAAAATAGTAATCGCCTGGAAGGTAATGATCATACCGGTCACGGTACCCAGAAGACCCATCAGGGGGGCTACCGCCGCAATAATCTTCAACAGTGTCAAACCGGCTTCCAGCGTCGGTGTTTCACGAAGCACCCCTTCTGCCATTTTGAGCTCGAGGGTTTCGGGATCCATATTGGGCGCATCCTCGTGAATCTTAAGCACACGACCCAGAGGGTTATTCGGGTTCGCTTTAGAGGACTTGAGCTGGGCGCTCACTTTTGCACCCACCGTCGTCAGTACGACTACACGGTAGATGGCAAGCAGAAACGCAAAGACACCGACTGCCGTGATTGCGTAACCCACATAGCCGCCCTGATGCCAGCGCTCGGCCAGCGTGGGGCTATCAATGATCGCCGCGAGGAAAGAGCCGCCGGTCGGTCCGGTCGGATCAATGCCAAACTGATGCAGCCCCGCGCTGGCACCCGCCAAATCAGCGCCCTGAGAACCGAAGGCGCCACCGGGCTGTCGGGGTAGCTCAGTGAGCTGGTTGTTGCTGAAAGAGAGGTAATTGCCATCGGTGTCAATGACGTTGAAGGCGCCCACGCGCACCACGTCTCGCTGACTCAACTCACCCGAGGGCGTTGCCACTTCAGCAGAGAAGCGAGAAATCGTACCCTGCTCCTTCACTTCTCGCAGGATTTCGTACCACACCCGCTCGATCTCAGCGACGCTTGGCAGGCGATCAGACCCGCTCATTTTGGCGATTAGGTCCTTCAAGAACACTTCGCGCCCAGGGTATTCCGCTGACACCATCGACACGTCCATCTGGGAAGCCAAATCACCAGTGGCAGCGGTCAGGTGACCGAACAGCTCGGAAAGCGTACCGAGGCGCTCCTTGAGCTGCTCTTGCTTTGCCGCAATCAACAGCTCGTTGTCTTCAAACTGCTTCTCAAGACGGGCAGAGCGTCGCTCTTCGTTGGCGCGCTCCTGCTCGGCACGCTTCAGTTCTGCTGCCTGATTGGCCTTGGCTTGGGTGAAACGCTGCTCCCGAGCCTTGTTCTCACTCGATGCGCGCGCCTGACCCTGCTTAACCAGCCCCAGGAGCTCATCCATATTTTGTGCGGCAACTTCCTGTGGCGTAGGACCGGCAGGCTCAGCGGCCGCGTCATCCTGTGCATAAACACCCCAAGAGGCCAGTGTGGCCAATGCAGCCAGTGCTGAAGCTTTAAAAATCTGCGCTTTCATGATTAGTTGGCCTCCGGTGCCGCAACGGGCATGTTCAGCAATTCAATAGTGGCTTGTTTCTTGGCAATGCGAACGCCCTTGCGAACCGCAGAGGCATAATCCCCTGCGGATAAGGCTTCCCAGCTCTGGGTGCTGGTATTCCAGGCCCCAGTCTCTGCACCATCCTTGGTCTGGTACACCAGGGATACGCGGCCAACCCGCAGAATATCCACCTCGCGGTCCACGCCGTTAACAGAAATTGTGTCGGGGTAGGACTCGATGCCGCGCCCGTACTGCAGCTCGATGGAATAGAGTTCTAGAACCTGCCGGAAGGCTTCGGCCGAGGTCACATCAGAACGATCCAGATTCGAGCGCACCGCCTCGATGTTGCCCAATCGCGTGTCGAGATCAAAAGGCATGTCGAGGTTAATAAACTGCTCAAGTCCATCGAGCATCCGACCTACCAGCGGGGGTATCTGCCGCTGAATAACCGCCGCCTCCGCAATGGATTCGTCGATATCCTTAATTCGACGCTCCTGATTCGCGATTTGCCGCTCCAGCCGGGCATTGTAAACCCGCAAACCGTCGACTTGCTTCATGACGGTCTTGTAGTCAGAGAGCAGATCCCGGGTCTCGTCGGCGAGCCGGTCGATCTTGGCCTGAGAGGTTTTGGCTTCAGCAGTCCGCTGCTTGCCCACGTCAAGGATATCGTCAATGGATGTGGCAGAAGACGAAGCGGCAACACCCAAGGTGCCACCAGCGACGCATGCCGCGAGCAGAACAGTTTTGAATCGATGGATGGTCATGGGTTAGGCACTTCCTCTTATGGTCTCTGGCACCGAATTCCCGCTTAACTAGCGTGGCTCTGGTGCTGTTTGGCACATCATTCGGGGTATGTCGTTACTCTTCGCTGGAATTATCTTATAGCGACTCTTTTCAAGGGTGTGAGACTCTACATGAGGACCACAGCCGAAATCAATCAGGTTTCTCCTTTATTGCATACGCTCAAGCTTCGGATTCGGACTTTACCAACTCAACCACGCTAAAATCATGGCTGTTGCGGTCTCCAGCCTCAACACGTTGCCGCGCAACCTCTCTCCACCCCGATAATAACGACAGATCGAAGAACGTGTCACCCTTAACATCACCGTGAACCTGCGTCACCACGGCCCGATTCGCAA
The DNA here is from genome assembly GCA_965658055.1 of Luminiphilus sp. GTDB lineage: Bacteria > Pseudomonadota > Gammaproteobacteria > Pseudomonadales > Halieaceae > Luminiphilus. Next base: position 28,706 of record CBFHQV010000025.1, read on the forward strand.
ACGGGAGAGTGAGTTTGTATATTTCCGCGCCTCCCACCACGCACAGCGCCCGGGCGCCATCTAACAGCGCCTGTTGGCTTGCTCGCTCTATCGCTGCTTCGATGTCCTGAAAGACCTCGACCCCCGGGGCACGCCAGTCAGGATCTCTGGTCAGGATGAGGTTCGTACGACCGGGAAGCGGCCTACCCACCGAGTCAAAGGTTTTGCGGCCCATAAGCACCGGACAGCCCATCGTGGTGCGCTTGAAATGCTGCAGGTCGTCCGGCAAATCCCAGGGCAGGGCATTACCTCGCCCAATGACCCCATTTTCAGATACCGCCAACACTAGCTCTACGGGTAGCTCCCCGGCTTCGGTGACCGCCATCAAACAGCTACCGGCGCCGAAATATGAGCTTGGGGCTCGTAACCAAGCAATTCAAAATCCTCAAAACGGTACTCAAACAGACTGGCCGGTTGCCTCAAAATCTTGAGAACCGGCAATGCCGATGGAGTTCGCTCCAGCTGGCGCGCCACCTGCTCCTCATGGTTGCTGTAAATATGGGCATCTCCCAACGTGATGACGACTTCACCCACGCCCAATCCGGACTGCTGGGCCAACATATGGGTCAGCAGGGCGACGGACGCTATGTTAAAAGGCAGGCCCAGAAAAGTATCGCTGGAACGAATGAACAGCAGAGCCGACAAGGCACCGTTGGCGACATAGAACTGGTAGAGCAGGTGGCAGGGTGGTAGGGCCATCCTGCCGGCCTCGGCATTCGCCTGGGGTGACTGAGTTTCATCGGGCAAATACTCCACATTCCAGCCATGAAACAAAATACGGCGGCTTTCTGGCCGGTGCTTTAAGCAATCAAGCACATAGGCAATTTGGTCAATGGCCTCACCGTCTCGCGTCGGCCAGCGCCGCCACTGCGCGCCGTAAACCGGCCCAAGATTGCCTTCGTCCGTGGCCCATTCATCCCATATGGAGACGCCGTTTTCTCGCAACCACTGGGTGTTAGTGTCGCCGCTCAAAAACCAGATCAGTTCGTTGACCACGCTTTTAAAATGAATTTTTTTGGTCGTGAGAAGGGGAAAGCCCGCTGTTAGATCAAAGCGTAACTGGCGGCCAAAGACAGAGCGTGTCCCGGTGCCCGTTCGGTCGCCCCGATCAATACCGTTCTTTCTGATATCTGCCAAAAGATTCAGGTAAGCCTGCATAAATGGTCTCTACTGCCGCTGGTCGCTGTCCTCGCTAGGCTGAACGCCGGTGGCTGGGAGCACGAATCGACCACCATAATAATGCAACTCCAATAATAACCATAGGAATGCACAACAACTGGCCACGGGTCATCCATCCAAAGGCCTGAAATCCCACATGAACGTCGGGCTCCCTAAAAAACTCGGCGATGAAGCGCAGCACCCCATAGCCCAGCAAGAACAAGCCCGTCACTGACCAGGTCGGCCTGGGTTTGCGGCTGTAAAAAAACAGCACAAGGAACAGCAGACAGCCTTCGAGCGCAAATTGATAAAGCTGGGACGGGTGGCGGGCCAAGCCCAAGGGATCTCGTGGAAAGACCATCGCCCAAGGGACATCGGCAGCTCTACCCCACAGCTCCTGGCCAATAAAATTACCGAGTCTTCCGAACGCTAAACCAAGGGGAGCCAGAGGAGCGACAAAATCTGCGAGCCTGCCCAGCGGGATCTGCCGAGACTTGGCCAACCAAACAACCGCCGCAACAACCCCCAAAAAGCCCCCGTGGAAGGCCATGCCGCCCTCCCAAACGCGAAACAGCCACAGGGGGTCTTCCTCGAGCCGATCCCAGCCATAAAACAGTGCGTAGCCCAAGCGGCCGCCAACGACAATGCCGACCGCGGCATAGAAAATTAGGTCGTCTACCTGCTCGCGGGCTATCGGAGCGTGTAGCTCCTGACTCCGCTTGATGGCCAACCACCAGGCAAAAGCGAGACCCGCCAAATACGTCAAGCCATACCAGTGGACCTGTAATGGACCAAGGGAAATCGCGACCGGATCAATCGTTGGATAGTTGAGCATTAACGATTATCTCGATTCAAACGGACATAACGATCCAAGCCCTTGCGCTCTATCAGGTTTTCGGCAAGCCGAATCAC
>CBFHQV010000026.1:0-27811 GCA_965658055.1 Luminiphilus sp.
ATGGGCCTTGTCGGTTAATCACATCTGCCGTAATTCGAGGGCGCCGGTATCGGAGGTAACAGCCTTCCAGAGTGTCGTAGCGCTTGGCTTCTCGGAAATAATGGCGGTGTGCAACGCCTCTTCCGCGAGAGCGGCACTTTCATGCATAAGGTTTTCGGGTAAGTCCAAAGGGGCGGCGAGTAGAGAACCGATAGTGCCGCTCCCCTGAAACTTTATGAGCGCTTCGCGGGCGCACCATTCGTGCAAAAAGAGGGCCATCTGTTGACTGGGTGGGGCTGATAAAAAAGCATCGCGATGCGTTGGTGAGAAGTACCTGTCCACCAGTCTCGCTACGTCGTTTTCCCGATGGTGCTCGATATCGACGCCTATTTTGCCCTCGGTGGACAGCGCAACGAAAATGGCGCCTTGGGTATGGGAAATACTGGCGGCTACGGCAGCTCCATTGCCTATAAGTTCGGTCGAGCCATCGGGCCGGGTGTCGACAAACCAAGAGCCCGTGAGGGTCAGGTTTGCCAGCGCCTGCAGTAATTGCCGGGCGATGATGGACTGCCGTCCTCTCGATGAGCTGCTGATTGGCGACAGTCGCCGCCGTTCATCGTTGGACAGCGTCGAACACCAGCGATCGATGATTTCTTGTGCTATCGATTCTGGCTGAAGAAGCAGTGCGGCGGCTTTCACAGTCGTGCGGCTCTCACAATGCTGCGGCTTTCATAGTATGGCGGTTTTCATGAAGGTGCGCTCATTGGCCAATCCCCGTTGTGGCAGGGTATGTTATCTAACTCTTGGATAACAAAATTATTCGCTATGAAGCATACGCTCACTATTCTCGTGTTCTTTGCCTTGGTCGCGGGCTGCTCAAGCAAGCCCACCTATGAGTTTGACTACGATCACGGGTTTGACTTCTCTCGCTTCAAAACCTATCACTGGTACGACGACATGGTGAAGTCGGAACTCGGTACGTATCGAAAAATGAATGCGTCTGACAGGCGCATTCGCGAGGTCGTAGGTAATGAATTATTCCGCCACGGCTTTAAGGAAAGCGATGCTCGGGCAGCCGATTTTTGGCTCAACTACACGATATCCAAGCAGCGCCAGCAGATTTCCAGATCGACAGGTTATGACCAGGGAATGCATGGCAGCGTCGGCGCCGGCACCTATGGTAAAAGCGTGAGTGTGGGCTACAGCTCCGGGCCATCAGTTCGTGAGTATGAGGAAGGGACTGCGATCCTCGACATCATTGACGCGTCTACACAAAAAATTGTTTGGCGTGGGGTGGCTGAGGGGCGCTTAAAAGATCACCCCTCCATGAATGAGCGCTACAAGGCCACCGTGGAAGTGACGCGAGAACTTCTGGCGGGATTCCCCCCCGCTCCCTAGCGCCGTGAGGACGTTTTGGTTCAAGCGCCGCCGTTACGGCTGGGGTTGGTACCCCGTGACTTGGCAAGGGTGGCTTGTGGTAGCAATTTATGTAGTTCTTGTGGGCATGCTCGCACGATGGGAGTCGCCCTGGGCGCTAGGCAGCATCGCGTTTGCGACAGGGTTACTATTGGTAATGACAGGCCTGAAGGGCCCACGCCCACGCTGGCGCTGGGGTCCTCGTTCTGAGGATAATCCTGAGGAGGATTATTGAGGGTGGTCGTTAGCTTCCGCAGCGTTCAACAAACTCTTGGGGCGATATGCCCATCCAGCCTTTAAAGGCACGCGAAAAAGTGCTGTGTTCAGCGTAGCCCAGCTGAAACGCCAACTCGGCGATAGAGCGGCTGCCATGTCGCAGCGCGTTAGTGGCCAGATTCTTACGGAGCTCCACCACCAGCTGGCTAAAACTGGTTGACTCGTCTTTGAGCCGCCGTTGCAAGGTTCTGGAGGACATTGCTAGGTCGCTCGCGATTTGGCTCTGGTTGGGGGGTCCGTCGGGGAGGCGCAGGGCAATTTGTTCATTCACGCGACGGATGAAGTCCGATTGATGGAGTGCTTCGATGACGCGTTCAGTGTATTCATCGTTAGCGCGGGCCAATTCCTCATTTGCAGACAATCTCGCCGCTTGGAGAGGTTCCTTCTGCAGGTAGATGCAGGTTTCTGCGGCGTCCCACACAATCCGGTTGCCGAAGAAGTCGTACCAGAGCGCAGGATCTTGCGGCTTGCTCCGCTTGAGCGCCACCTTGATCGGTTTGATGTCCTGATTGATCGTCAAGCCCACGAGCCGGACCAGCGCGGCGGCGACAAGGTCGACCTCTTCTTCGCAGGTATATCGCGTGCGCGCACCGCGAATACGAATGACGTAGCAATCGCCTTCCAGATCCAGCACGCCCTTGGCGCCGGTGGCGAGTAGAGAGGCAAAGCGCGACAGCCGCTGGAGTGCCAGGACGGCGGTGTCGCTTGCGAGACAGGAAATGCCGAGCGAGGAGAAGCTGAGCGGTCTAAGTGCCCTACCAACCATCAAACCGAATTGTGGTTTTTCGAGCCGTTCAGCGCAAAAAGTCAGCATGGTCCTAAAACGATCATGAGGCATACGAAAATGAATCTGCCTGAGCTCATCAGCTGTAACGCCGGCCTGTGCCATCGCCTCTGCAGCGTCTCCACCTTCTTGTTCAAATATCTCCAACACCTGGATGGGGAGTTGGCGGATAAGGGTTATGTCATGTTCTTCCATGGTGCTATCGGTGCTGGCTGTGAGCGTGTCCTAGACTGAACCTAAATGAATGAAACCACGCCCCCGTCGTCTGTGGTCTTCAGTTGTGGCAAATTGCCCAACTTCTTTAAGCGGGTCAGCAGCGATTCGGGAATATTTGAGACACTCGATGGGGCTGAAGAACCCTCCTTGAGTCCGGAATGTTGGTCGGGTACTTAAAACTGCTGCTTAGGCCTAACGGAGGGCTACGGCAGGCGCGACCTGTGATACTTTCGAAGGCTCAAGGATCCTAGCGGTATCTTTTATGACATCCATGATGTTGGCGTGTTTGGTCACCGGCCTTACCCTTGCTTACGGCGTGCTGATTTCGCCCCCTACGGCGGTACTCGGCTTCCCCCTGGTGGCGCTGTTTTTCTCGGGTATTTTTCTGGTGCAATGGCTTGGGTTTGGCGTGGCTTGGACCCTGAAAACAGAGCGCTACTACGATCTAACCGGTAGCCTGACCTATCTCGTGGTCGTGATGTTGGCGTGGCGGCTGGGTCAGCCCGCCTCCTGGGGCGCCAACCTGCTATTCGTCGCAGTCGCAGTCTGGGCAACTCGACTTGGGTCTTTTTTGTTTTTGCGGGTCATTGAGGTGGGCGAGGATCAGCGTTTCCGCCACATTAAGGTGTCTGCCCCACGATTTTTGATGGCTTGGACGCTTCAGGGGGCCTGGGTGGCTATCACCGTGAGTGCTGTTCTGGTTGCGCTCCTTCCCGCTCAAGGGGCTCCCGCTGAGCCGCGCGGTGTGTTCTCAACGACCGTCTTTGCGCTGGGTTATATCGTGGCAATCGCAGGCCTTGCTCTGGAGATAGCGGCGGATCAGCAAAAGATGCGTTTTCGCAAAAATCCAGAGAACCGGGGGCGTTTCATTCATACCGGGCTGTGGTCTAGAAGTCGTCACCCCAACTATTTTGGTGAGATTCTCTTTTGGCTCGGTTTGGCCGTGGCGGCCACCCCATCAATGTCAGGCTTCCAGTATGCGGCGTGGTTATCGCCGCTTTTTGTTTATTTTCTGCTTACCCGCCTCAGCGGCATTCCAACACTTGCCAAACGCGGACAAAAATTATGGGGGGACGATCCGGCGTATCAAGCTTATTTGGCCACGACGCCCAGGCTGTTGCCTCGACTGACTAAGCCAAATAGTTCAAACCCTTGATCGAGCCGCGCAATGACTGAGAAAAATCCGGAAGCAGTGACCTACCCTCATCAGGCATTCAGCGGAAAGTACCGGGGTTATGTCCTTGCCTTATTGACGTTGGGGTATGTCTTCAACTTTGTCGATCGGCAAGTCATGACCATCCTGCTGGAACCGATAAAAGCGGAGTTCGGCGCCTCGGATGCTCAGATGGGCCTGCTATCGGGCCTCGCTTTTGCCCTGTTCTATGCCACCCTGGGTATCCCCGTGGCGCGACTGGCAGACCGCTGGTCTCGGCGTAACGTGCTAGCCATTTCGATGGCGACTTGGAGCGTCGTTACCGCACTGTGCTCCACGGCCTCGAGCTTTATGCAGCTCGCGCTGCTGCGGGTGGGCGTTGGGATTGGTGAGGCGGGCGGGACGCCGCCCTCCCAATCGTTAATCACCGACTACTTTCCTCCCGAGCGTCGCGCGCTTGCGCAAGGCGTTTTTGCAATAGCCCCCAACATCGGAATTTTGGTCGGGTTATTCGGCGGCGCGCTTATTGCTGAAGCCTTGGGTTGGCGATCAGTCTTTTTGGTGTTTGGTGTGCCGGGGGTATTGCTCAGTTTGCTCTTATATCTGACAGTGAAAGAGCCGGCGCGGGTTGCCTCGGATCCCCCCGATCGATCACTGTGGTCTGCTATGGGGGGCATCGCTCGACTGCCGGGCTTTCTCTGGATCGCTGCAGGCGTGGGTTTTGCCGGCATCTCTGGTTATGGCCTGGGGGTTTGGTCCCCCAGCTTCCTGGTAAGGGTCCACGGTATGTCGCTGGTCGACGCCGGCTTGTGGTTGGGTTTGATTGGGGTTTTTGGTGGCGGATTGGGAACGATATTAAGCGGCGCTCTTGTCGATCGATTGGCCCAGCGGGATCCGCATTGGCAGCTGTGGGTCCCCGCCATTGGCTGCTTAATTGCCTTGCCTACCCAGCTTGCGTTTTTGCTGTGGCCGGAAACGGCGGTATTTGAGCTTGGCGAGCGGGTGCTGCCAGTGGCCCTGCTGTTTATGGGTTTGTCAGCCTTCTTCGCCAGCTCTTGGATTGCCCCAAGCTATGCCGCTGTCCAGAATTTGGTGCCACCTTATTGGCGAACTCAAGCTTCGGCGCTGTTGTTGCTGGCGATCAATTTGGTGGGCATGGGCTGTGGTCCCCTCGTTGTGGGTGTGTTGAGCGATGAACTCAGCGCTGCGGGAGTCAATTCACTTCGCTATGCGTTGGCGATTACTGTTTCCACCTGTGTTCTGGGCGCCTTTTGTTATTGGCGGGGTAGCGGGTTTTACGCCCGCGGGATGACTTCGGCTAACCCGGAGACTTTGCGTTAGGATTGATCAAGATTTCGCGGCCAGCGAATTTGTTAACTGCCCATCCCTGCTGAGTGATTCTCGGTATGACGGTGTAACACTAGCCTGTACAGTGAGAACAAGATGAAGCTTTACACGGTACCTTTGGCCCCCAATCCTATGCGAGTTACCTTGTATCTGGCTGAGCGGGAGGCCATGGGGTGTGAGATTGCGATCGATCGGGTAATCGTCAACACCTTGAAGGGTGCCCACAAGCAGCCTGAGCATCTGCAGAGAAATCCTTGGGGCACCCTCCCGGTACTTGAGTTGCCCTCCGGCCGCTATATCACCGAATCACTGAGTATTATTGATTACCTGGAAGCCGCCGTTGAAGGGCCAACCCTGATTCCCACTGATCCTGAAGGAATGGCGCTGGCGAGGAATAGGGAGCGCATAATTGAAATGCGGATCACCTACGATCTTGCCTGGTATGTGCACGCCCAAAAGTCTCCCCTGGGTCTAACGCCAGATCCTGCCAAGGCCGCAGAGCTGGCGAATAGAATTCAACCGGGCTTTGACTATGTTGAAAAGGAACTCTCAGATGGACGCGCTTTTCTCGGCGGGGATGCACCAGGTGTCGAGGACTGCACGCTCGCTGCGTTTCTGCAGTTCATGCGTTACACAGAAACAGATTTACTCGGCGAGCGTCCGGCGCTTCGTGCATGGGACATCGCCTATCGGGAGCGCGATCATGTTCGATCGCTGTTTTTGTTGTGAGCGCTGAGGGAGTTTGCCTCATTCTCGGAGCAGGGAGTGGCATCGGTGCTCATGTCGCGGCTCGCTTTGCAAGTGAGGGTTACCACGTGGCACTCTGTCGCCGCACTGATGAAGCAGGTTTGCAGCGGAGTGTTGACGCTATCAAAGCAGCAGGCGGCAGTGCGTCTGGAGTTTTACTCGATGCCACCGCGCCCGATGCCATCGAGGAGTTTGTGATTCAGGTCGAAAATACCCATGGCCCGATTACAACCGCTGTTTTCAATCTGGGAGCGCAGTCGGGTGATCATGGGCTTGCGGAGACAAGCCTCAAACAGTTTGAGCTTGCCTGGCGCATGACAAGCCTTGCTCTATTCCGGCTCGCGAAAGTACTCATGCCACTCATGGTGGAACGGGGCTCGGGTACGCTCCTGGTAACTTCAGCGACAGCGGCGGCGCGGGGCAACGCTGGACAGCACGCTCATGCAGCTGCGATCGGGGGTCGGCGTTTGCTCTGTCAATCGCTTAATGCCGAGTTTGGAGCTAAGGGTATTCACGTTGCGCACATCATCGTGGATGGAGCGGTTGATTCTCCCGACACTCTGGGTAAATTATTGGGAACCGAGCGTTTTGCTCAATACCGCGACATGCTGGGCCCCGACGGGCTGATGGATCCAGCGGAAATCGCTGAGACTTACTATCACATCGCGCAACAGCACCGTTCTGCTTGGACTTTTGAAACTGACCTCAGACCCTTCAGCGGAAAACCCTGGTGGAATGACTAGCAGTGTCATCAGCTCCTCTGCCGCCGCGAGTTAAATTTTCCTACGGGGTTGGATCGATCGCCTATGGGGTCAAGGAGCAGGGGTTTGCGTATTTCTTGCTCATGTTCTACGGCACCGTGGTGGGGTTGGAGCCGGCCCTCGCAGGCACGGCATTACTGATCGCGCTACTGACCGATGCAATCAGCGATCCGATCGTGGGGTACTGGTCCGACAATACTCACACCCGCTGGGGTCGCCGCCATCCGTTTATGTACGCCAGTGCTATACCGGTATCGCTGTGTTATTTCCTGATCTGGCAGCCCCCGGACTGGAGCGAACAAGCCTTATTCTTTTATTTGCTGGCACTGGCCATCCTCATCCGGACCTTGATCACGTTTTTTGAAACCCCAAGCTCTGCGCTAATGCCTGAGCTGACTAGCGACTATGACGAACGCACAGCGATTCAGGCGTGGCGGCATTTTTTTGGCTGGTTTGGTGGCGCATTGCTGACGATTTTGATGTTTGCTGTCTTACTGGTGCCCACCGCAGAATACGAAGTTGGGACCCTCAATCGCCAGGGCTATGAAACCTACGGCGTGATTGCGGGCATTGCCATTTTCATAGCGATTATCGTCTCGTCACTGGGAACCCAGCATGCTATTAAGCTAAACCAGCCTGCGACGAGAGTGCCGTCTCCAGAACGTCCGTCAAAGCGGCTGACCGAAATATTTGCGGAGCTAAGAGAGACCCTTTTTGATCCTAGTTTTTTCGCGCTGTTTGTTTCAAGTATGGCGGGGGCAGTGGCAACGGGCCTCTCGGCGGGGCTGACATTTATCATGATGTCGTACTTTTGGCAGCTCTCAAGTCTTCAGATGTTTTTGTGGACGTGCATGGTTCTTGTTGCGGCCACAGTAGGTCTGGTAGTGGCTCCTCGCGTCTCGCGACGCTTGGGCAAGCGTTGTGCCGTGCTCTGCCTTGGCGGAGCTGCGTTTGTAATCCAGCCGGCACCGGTAACCCTTCGGTTGCTCGGTATCTTTCCCGACAATGGCGATCCACTGCTGTTCCCTCTGCTGCTTGTATTCAGCACGATAGAGCTTAGTTTGATGATATCGATGCAAGTCGTGTTGGCGTCAATGGTTGCGGATTTGGTCGAGCATTCAGAAATTAAGACGGGCCGACGAAGTGAGGGTGTATTTTATGCGGCGGTCACCTTCATCAAGAAAACAAATCAGGGTGTTGGCGCCTTTATCGCGGGTCTTTTATTGCAATGGGTCGATTTCCCCAAGGGCGCTAATCCCGCCGATGTGCCAGCTTCCATTACCGCCGATCTCGGCAGCATGCTGGTGCCATGTCAGTACTTATTGTGGTCGATCATGCTGATTGCGATCTATCGTTATCGTATAGATAGAGAGACTCACGTACAGAACCTGAAGGCACTGCAAGACAGGGACTAGCGCTCGGGCACGGGAGCCAGCGCACCTTCCAGGGTCGTGAATCGAAGGATTCGGAGCTCTTCATGACCGGCCACTACGTCGGCAACACCGGCGCACCAATCTCCCACGTCGGTGAGTACAGGGGCTCCGCTGGCCCACTGTAATTCTGAAAGTTGTTGTTTGATGGTGTAGGCGACCCAACAATGCACATAAGTTGTCGGATGCACGACGTCCCAAAAAATAGCGCGGTTAGAGTTGGGACAAATTTCCTGTGGATCGCGACTTCCCATGTAGCCGCCACTGAAGCAACGCTCCTGTGCCACCACCGAGTGAATTTCCGATTCGATTTTCCTGGCATTCTTATTTGTATCAAAATCGGCTTCTTCCTTTAAGGCTTGATGATATTGGGCATGTTCGCCAAGGACGTCGTTAAAAAGCCTGTGGGCGTTGAATAACCTGATCGACGCATCGGGCATCTCGGTATCCAGACGAGTTACCATGAGAGCGAGCTGTTCATTGTGGTAATCAGTCAGTTCTGCCAGACGCAGGCTGAGTAATGATCGACGTTGGTCTTCAGACAATTCAGCGCTGACGCCATAGGTTTTGTTCTCCACAATAATGGGTGATAACCCCAGATTGGGCAGATTTCCGACCAAGACCTTATCGAAACCATAGCCGAGCAAGGCAAGGAGCTGTTGCTCCATGCGGTCGATAACGGTATCGACGACACTTAAATAACCTTCTGGTGAATCGGGACGATCGAGAAGTGTTTCAATCGCCCCGGTGAAGGGTTCTTTGGAGATATAGTCGTTGGCGCCGGCCCATAGCATCGCTGCGGCTTTTTCTGGCGAATCCAACTGGTTATCGAGAAGAAATCCTTTCTCGAATACTGAGATTTGTTGTTGAGTGGTGCCGCTCACAAAAAATTGACCGCCATCCTGCATTCTTTGCATGAAGGTCCCTTTGGGCATCGTATCCTTGCCTGTGACGGAGGCACCACCAACGGCGTGATTCTGCACGCTGAGCGTACTCATGGCGTCGATATAGTCAGGCCACATGGGTCCGTTGGAGAACCGGCCAATCCAATAGGGGGATGCCGGAAACATCCGTAGCCGGGATTTTAGGTTGCCTGTGTCCGAGAGGCTGTCGCCAAAAATCACAAGGCGTTGAATTTCGCTTTCCGGTCGTGAAATAGGAAATTCGATCGCAACGTTGACGCCTTCGCCCTGGCGGAAGGCCATGATACGCGCCACTTCATTACCGTGCTCCCGGGTGCTTGCCTCGAGTGCGGCAATGCAGCCAAGCCTCAATGCCTCTTCCGATGGCTGATTTTCATCGAGCGTTAAAAAGCCATCTTCCAGACTCCCTTGGAGCTGATAGGGACTACCGGTTTGATCAAGGGAGAGTAGCCAGTGGGGCTTTGAGACTCCTTTATTGATTTTTTCATCATTGGGGCGATGGGATTCTGCGGTCTCGCAGTGAACTAGCCAGGTGTGCTTAGAGGAAGCCACATCGGGGGCTTTTTCTTTCAGCTGGACCGAGCAGCCGGCAATGAGAGCGGCTGCTGTGATGACAGCAAAAAGCGGCGGGGTTGGCGACCACCCGCTACTCGAGGACCGCTGAACTGACTCAGAAAAAACGCTGCTTATCATCTCCGTATCCCTGCTATCGGTTGAGATGCCCGTTGTGCCTTTGAGTTGTCAATGGCGTCTCGAGATGACCTCGGTCGAGTAGACTGGCCTCGCACTGCAAACCGGCCCATACTCGGCCAATTCTAGACAGTCTTCGCCGCGAGTGCGAACCCTGACTCTTTGGAACAAAAGTGGCTGCCACTTTGGCGCCTGTAAACGAGAGGAAGAATAAAACGTGACGAGTTTGGTAGGAAAAACGATGTGGGTGACGGGCGCCTCATCGGGTATTGGTCGAGCCATCGCAGAGGCGGCAAGTTCCCGGGGAGCGCGGGTTATTTTGTCGGGCCGGCGGCGCGATGCTCTCGAGTCGGTAAAGGCTTCGCTGCCCGGCGAGGGCCTGGTTATTCCCTTTGAGGCCACAGACTATGAGGTGCTTGAAGGGGTCGTTGACCAGGCCTGGTCTGCAGCTCCCGTCGATATTTTGGTCAACAACGCGGGCATCAGTCAGCGCAGCCTTGCCGAGGATACTAAACCCGAGGTGTATCGTGATTTGATCGATATTGACCTTATCGCTCCTATTTGGCTTACCCAATTGCAGTTGCCCAGGATGATAGCGGCGGGTGGTGCGCACATTGTTGCGATCAGCTCGGTCGCGGGCCGCGTTGGCGCGCCGATGCGCACCGCCTATTGCGCCGCCAAGCATGGGCTTATTGGCTATATGGATGCACTGCGTTCCGAGGCGCAGATTCGACATAACATTCAGGTGACGAATGTGCTGCCAGGTTCTGTCGCAACTGACGTCTCACGCAATGCCATGACTGCTGATGGCTCGCGCAGAGGTCGTTCTGATGCAGTCATTGATGCGGGTGATGATCCAAAAGATTGCGCTGCTGCCATTATCAAGGCGATCGAGGAAAATACTCCCGAACTGATTTTTGCCAAGGATACTGAGCGAGATCTTGCTGTACTTAGGCACGCTGATCCAGAAGCATTTTTTAATATCATTGCCGAGTACGGCAAGCAGACAGCAGAGGCGTTGAAGGCAGAGGAGGGCTAGGCCTTTGACCTGCCGGGTGATACCTCAATGAGACTCCTTGTCGCTGGTGCCACGGGCTACGTTGGGAATGAAGTGCTCCGACAGGCCCTGGATCGAGGGTATCAGGTCACCGCGCTGTTACGTGAAAAGACACCGGTGCCAGCCGGGTGGGAACATCCTCAGCTCACGATTTATCGTGCCGACCTCGCTCACAAGGGCTGGTCTGATCGCCTCCCCAAGCAGGATGCGGTTATCAGCTGTGTTGCCAGTCGACAGGGTGGCATTGATGATGCGTGGCTGGTCGACTATGGAGCCAATAGCGCCCTGCTTGAGTGGGCCGAGCAAGACGGTGCCATGCGTTTCATTATGATGTCTGCCATTTGTGTACAGAAACCCAGGCTCGCTTTCCAACACGCGAAAAAGAAATTTGAAGATGAGTTACTGGCGACCTCTTTGCACTCGACGATTGTTAGGCCTACCGCGTTTTACAAGTCGTTGTCGGGCCAGATCTCTCGAGTTCAGCGAGGCAAGTCTTTCATGGTCTTCGATGGCGGGAATCAAACAGCCTGTAAGCCAATCTCGATGCGAGATCTTGCACAGTACACCTTGGTGCAGCTGGATGATTCCAGCTCATTTGGGCGCATTTTGCCGATCGGCGGTCCTGGCCCCGCCATCACACCCCGAGAGCAGGGAGAACTACTGGCTCGGCTGTGCCAGCGGAAAATTCGTATTCAATCGGTGAGTTCGCGTCTTTTTGATGTGGGCGATCGCCTGCTGCAACCCTTGAGTGGGCTGTCGACCTGGGCGCGAGACAAAGCAGAATTTTTCCGGATCGCTAAATACTATGCGCAAGAATCGATGCTCGTTTGGGATCCGAAGGCCAGTCGCTACGACGCCTCGCTTACGCCTGAGACAGGCTCGGATACTCTGGGTGAATTCTATGAGAGCGTCATAAAGGATGGCGCCGTTATGAATCGTGCGCACCACCAGTTATTTGGTGGCTAGCTACCTCAGCCCATGCTTACTTATCAGCCCACCCCTGCCGGCACTTCGCGTTCAACGGTCCTAATCATTGGGCTAGGGGATACGGGGGTGCTGGTTGCGGCAAACCTTTCCAAAACTTTTCGAGTCATTGCGGTCACGACCCGGCCCGTGCTTTTGAGCGGTCAGGAATTGGGGAAGCGTTTGACGGATCTTGAATATTGGAAATCCTGTTATTTAACGCCATTGGACGCGTTTAAAAAATTAGACAATGTTGAGGGGATTCATGGCCAAGTGGTTGCGCTGAACCCTGAGGATAGACACGCTGAAGTTATCGATAGCGAGGGCAATGGATTCACTGTTCCTTGGGACTATGCGGTTATTGCCTCAGGGATCACTAACGGTTTTTGGCGGACTCCCCAGATCACTAAAGTCGATCACATCCTCCGTGAGCTCGACGAACAAAACGCTACCGTGATGTCGGCAAATAGGATTGGGATCATTGGCGGCGGTCCTTCAGCCACAAGTGTAGCCTTTAACTTAGCGACTACTTTTCCAGAAAAAAACGTTGAGTTATTTTTTTCAGGAGATGAGGTGCTTCCCGGCTATCATCCAGACACTCGTCGCTATCACATGAAAGCACTTGTCACCAAGGGTGTGGTTGTGCATCCCCATCACCGTGCAATCTTGCCTGCACCAGAGCACCGCACCCGACTGAAGCAGGGTACGGTGGCATTTACTTCCGGCCAACCAAGCTATACCGGCGATTTATTAATTTGGGCCTCGGGCGCAGTTTCACCCAATACGCATTTTTTGCCACAGCAAATGCTGGATGATGCGGGGTTTGTGAGAACACAAAGCGATATGAGAGCGGTTGGCTACGAGCGGGTCTTTGCCATTGGCGATGTGGCGGCCACCGATCCCCTGAGAAGTTCAGCTAGAAACTGGGCGTATCGCATTCTTTGCAAGAATTTGAAGCTGCTTGCGGAGGGAAAACCAGCGACGCACCAATTCCGCCCGCCCAAGCTGCGGTGGGGCTCAATTGTTGGATTGCAATCTGACGGATTGACGCTTCATCAGCAGGACGGGCGCCGCCGCCGATTATCAAGGTGGTTCGTTCAGGCTATTTTGTGGCCTTGGGTCGTCACGCGGGGCATCTATGGCGGCATCAAGCGGCACAAGTGGACTTCGCACCCACAGAGCCGCAAAGAACGATTATAAAAAATTGTTAACCCTCACCTGCGCCATTGAGCCACCATAAACCGGCGCCGATGGCGAGTTAACCGTTGATGATTTGCAGATTAGAAGGTAAAACTAGCAGGTCAAGATTGTTTTAGCGAAGAAGCGCTTATTCGAATAAATATAGCGCACTGAATTCTGGCTTACATAGCCGGGCATGGCTGTAGAGATGAGAGCGCCACGCGGATTTTCTGGGTGATTTGCTAGCAGGTGTGCTTTGGCAGCGGAGGAACCGGTAAGGTGTATAGATTTTTCTGCAGACTTATAGCGACCGTTGTTTTCGTCCTTCTCACTCGAGAAGCCCATGCAGACTGGGTTGCGGCCGCAACCACGGATATCAATACCGATGGATTTGGCCTTGTTGCTGAATACCATTGGCCCGTTCAATGGAATTTCGGCAGGCTCGAGGCAGGCTGGGGAGTCGCTGGCCGCATTGATGAAGATCGAGACGCCTGGTTCGGTGGGGGCCTCACCGGCGAGTACCGTTTTGCTGAAAAATGGTATGTTGATATGAGTTTCATGCCAGGTTTGTATCATCGTGGAGAAACCGATTTGGGCGGTACCGTGCATTTTCGCTCGATGATTGGCCTGGGCTATGACGTAAACGAAAAAATCGGCCTGAGTTTTACACTCGACCATTTATCTAATGGCAGCATCCAGACCTACAATCCAGGCGCAGAAGCCTGGATGTTTCGGATTAAATTTCGGGACTGAGACCGTGTAACACACCCTCACCCTCGTAATGGGTTTCTGACGGGTTCGCGGTGATGTAAGCTCTAAATCCCCCCCAATATCGAAAAGGCTCGATGAAACAAACGAGAGGCCTGCTCGTCGGCTGCTGATAGAGGACAGATTTTTGGTTCAGTGTATTGCGCAATTTGGCGCGCTAGTAAGGCTTTTTGGATTTTGCCTACTCTTTTTGGTGGCTGTTGGCGGGCGTACAGAGGTTGATGAGTCCACTGACGTGCCCTTCGGGATATCAATCCCTCTCTTGCTCGCCGCTGCCTCCACAAGTCCCGCTGATGAGGTTGAAATCCTTTCGGTGCTTAACGATGGCCGCGTTGCATCTAGTTGGGATCGTGGGATTGCGGCTTGGGACGGCGCCCTAGGCGGAGGTTTGTGTATTGGTGATGGCGGCGCCGGGTGTCCTACCGTTGATTGGACATGGGCGTCAGCCCCACAGCGAGGAGACATACTGAGGGCCTCGTGGGCTAATAATGGGCAAACGGCAGGCGTCTTCTTTGAGAGCACAACCCCAATGGATCTTTCCCGGTTTTCCGGGGGCACCATTGAATTTGACCTGCGTACCTTAGGTGGGTTCGCGCACGTGGTGATGAAAATTGACTGCGTTTATCCCTGCGAATCGGCGGCATGGCGGTCATCAACGCAAATTGATGAAACCTGGCAGCGGGTGATTGTGCCTATCGATGTGCTTGTCGAGAGCGGTCTCGATTTGACAAAAATTAGCACCGGCTTGGTCTTCTGGCCTGAGCTAGGTCATGCGGGTGTTTCCTTTGACATTGACAACGTGCTTTGGCGTGCTGACTCAGGATACCAACCGCCCGAAGAGGAGACGTATGGCGGAACCGGAGGCCCCGTTTTAGATTTGGATGGCCTTAACGGCCAAGAGAATACATCGCCGACAACCTATGAGGGTCTGAGTTTAGCTTGGTCTGATGAGTTTGACGGCGACACCCTCGATAGCCAGCTTTGGAACCATGACATTGGCGGATGGGGCTGGGGCAACAATGAGTCTCAGTATTACCGGTCCGAAAATACAACACTCCAACAGGGGCATTTGGTCATCACGGCGAAAGAAGAGTCTTTCGGCGGTAAAAGCTATACGTCGTCTCGCATAAAAACCGAGGGTGCCAAGTCCTTCACCTATGGGCGTGTGGACATTCGTGCTGCGTTGCCCCGGGGCCAGGGAATTTGGCCTGCGCTGTGGGCGCTTGGCGAAAATTTTGATGACGTTGGTTGGCCGTATTCTGGCGAAATAGACATTATGGAAATGATAGGCGGTCAAGGTCGTGAGTCCGAGGTGCATGGCACGGTCCATTGGAATGTGGGCGGACTGAATGCGCCCTATCAGCACACTTATATCGGTGGAAAGACACGAAAGGCCTCGGGGGATTTTGGCGACGGATTCAACGTTTTTAGCATTATTCGTAGCGAAAATCGTATTGACTGGCTGGTGAATGATGAGCTCTATTACAGCTTTGCGATTGACGACAGTGCCAGCTTGGCGCCCTTTCGTGAAGCCTTTTTTCTAATCTTCAATATTGCAGTCGGCGGGAACTGGCCGGGGTACCCAGATGCTTCAACCGAATTTCCCCAACGACTTGTGGTGGATTACGTTAGGGTTTTTAGATTGAGTGACGGTGGGCAAGTCGGCACCTCACCACCGCCGGGAGGTGGCGCGATTGAAACCATTGCTTCGACGCGGTTTTCACAGCTTTTAAACAGCATCGGTTCGCTGCGCCCGCGGCCAGGAGTCGCCGCCAAAAACACCGAAGATCGTGTTTCTCATTTGAATCTTGATGACGGTTGATCCGCCTGCCCTGCTATGGCATCGCGCTGGAGTCCCTGCATTAGCCAGCCGCAAATTTTTTGATTGTATGAAGCTGCTTGGCTAGCGCATTCGAGACTAGTTGGGGCGCGACCTTATTCAACCAAACAAAAAAGCGTTCGGGCCAGCCGATGTGGGCGGCGGTTTTACCGCTCTTTAAAAATGTGATGAATGCCTGAGCGACCACCTCGGGTGAATCCATGGTGACCCCCAATTCGGCATTCATTGCGTTGATTTGCTGGCTGTTAAATCCGGTCTTTGTGGCCCGCGGTGCAAAGTAGCGAATGCTGATATCTGGTTCATCGGTGAGCTCCCGAGAGAGGTAAATAGACCTTGACGAGGGTGCCGGCTCTACCTGCTCCATCTTCTACATGCCATTCGCCGGCGTGAAGGGTTACGACATGGTCGACGATAGAGAGTCCAAGGCCACAGCCATGGATCGGCTCGTTTGTCTCGCTGTTGATGCGATAAAACCGCTCCTTGACGCGCATTTTAAGATCATCGGGAATTCCAGGACCAGAATCCATAACCGAAACCAAACAGCATTTTTTCTCTTCAGCGATTGTGACGACAATCTTACCGCCGTTCGGCGTATATTTGATGGCGTTGTCGATGAGATTTTTTATCATGGCCTGAAGAGCGAACTCATGGCCAGAAAGCAAAACGTCACTACCCTCGAGAGCCAGATCTTGGTGCTTTTTTGCGACGTCAGCATAGATGTCAGTGATGGTTTCTCTGGTTAGCGCTGTGATATTCACGGGCTCGAATTGTGCCTGTAGTTCGTCTGATCCCGTCCTGTAGAGCATGAGTAGTTGATCAATAATGTGACCCATACGATTAATGTTGCCGTCGATAATGCTGAGCTCTTCAAACCGTTCCGGCAACTGAAAGCCAAGATTATGTACATCAACCTTGAGCGCGCTAACGGGGGTTCGCAGTTCGTGCGCTGCATCACCAGCAAATCGTTGCTCGCGCTCAAAGGCTGACCGAAGTCGATGAAGCAGAGAGTTCGTTGATGCGATGACAGGCAGAAGCTCATCGGGGGGCGATTCAAGAGTAAGCGCCGTCATATTTTGGGGGGACCGGTGTCGTAGCTCACGCTCCAACAGTTTTAAATGACGTAAGCCGAAGGACACGATTGACCAAATGAGCAGGGCGAGGACAGGCATCGAAAGAAGAATTGGCACCAGGGCCTTCGAAATAATATTGTCTGAAATAGCGTAACGATCAGCTAGACGCTCCGCCACGACAATTGTCTCGCCCGCGGGGTTTGTTTGGCTCAGCGCCCGCCATAAGCCGCCGTTGTAACTGACGTCTACCAAAGTACCTTGGGCGGTAATGAGGGGCGTTTTCGGTGCCTGCGCGGAGGCTTTCTTCAATTCGCCACTGGATGAGAACACCTGGTAGATCTGGTGGGTTTGAGGTGCCCCATCCGTCACCACATTCTCACCTGCAAGAAGCCCAATTTTCTCTTCAAGCAGTCGGTCTAACAAAGAGGCGGTCTCATCGCTGCCAGACCGATAGCCTTGGAACGTCGCGGTAAAAATGACGATCACCAGCGCAGCGAGGATGACAAGAATCAGGAATGCACGGATCGATGTCACTCGAGGCCTACACCATAGCCGACACCACGGACGGTCTTGATGAAGTCTTTACCTAATTTTTTACGCAAATTATGGATGTGCACTTCAACAGCGTTGCTGGAGAGCTCTTCTCCCCATGCATAAAGTTTCGCTTCCATCTTTTCTCTCGATAGCAGGCGACCCTTGTTTTCCATCAGCGTTAGCAGTACCGAGTACTCTTTGCCGCTGACGTCGATGCGGCGATCGCCGACGCTAATGGTATTAGCGGCTGGATCGAGGGTTACTCCGTTCACTTGGATACGGCTGTCAGCGCGCGCCGAGAGGCGTCGGCTGACAACGCGCAATCGCGCCACGAGTTCGGGTAGCTCAAACGGTTTGGTCAAATAGTCGTCCGCACCGCGGTCGAGACCTTCGACCTTGTCTTCGATGCGATCCCGCGCCGTAAGCAACAGAACTGGCAGGGATTTATCGTGTTCCCGGATCTTTTTTAGTACCGACAGACCATCCATATCGGGAAGCCCAATATCTAAAATAACCACATCAACCGAGGTTCGTGACACCAAAAACAATGCCGCTTCACCGGTGGCAACCGCATCCACCGTAAAGCCCTCATGGGACAACGCCGTGTCGAGGGATCTCGCGATACTCAGGTCATCTTCAACGAGTAGAACGCGCATTGATCAGTTATCAATCTCGATATCAATGTCGAGATCCTTGGCATCTAGTCTATGGGTAGCGGATTGAATGGCTTCGTCCAGCTCCTCGGGAGTGGGTGCTCGTCCCGCTTTTTCCGCGGTGTCGATAGCGCTGCGTATCGCCTGTTCGACGGCTTTAACCGGAAAGTCAGCGTCTTCACCATTGACCCGAATCACCAAGCGCTGTGCGTCTGGGCTTGTCGTCTTATGCTCTTTAATCTCAAGGGCCTCTTCTGCGTGTCCCTGAGCGGCCTTATGTTTAATGAGGTGAACTTGTTTCATGGCCGGGTGGTGTCCGCCATGCATGCTGACGATAATGAAGTCATCGAGGATAATGGCACTGCTAATCATCAGGCCAAGAATAATGGTGGGACCATAGTGGTTTAGCATGAGTGACTCCGGAGCAGGCAGGACCGTACAGGGCGATTTAAAGTGCAGCAATAGACCATTATCGCCCGATGAAGTTCCCGTGTACTAGCCTATGGATGTCACAGGGAATATCGGTTGTTGTGGCATCGGTTAAAGCTAAGCAGGTGGGTAGCCAAGCAGGTGTTTCCCCTGACCGGTTTCGATAGGGGCTGCCTATGCAGCATGTTAGTCTGGCAGTAATGCGTCTCATTGCTATCGAGGAAAAGTTTGATGAGCAAAACCAAAAATCAACGGGGTAAATTTCTAGCATCAGTGATAACGGCGGGAGTGATCGGTATGGCGTCAACAGGTTGCGATAACCCCGCTGAGGACAGTGAAGCCACTATGGTGAACAAGGTCGCTCAACCGAAGGCTAAAACCGTGTCGGTATCCGAGATTCACTGGGGCGTCGAAATTGCCGATCCCTATCGTTACATGGAGAACCTTGGGGATCCCGAGGTCGAGCAGTGGTTTCGAGCGCAGGCAGCTTATACCGACGACTATCTCAGTCGGCTTGACACCCGGGCTGCGCTGTTCGAGCGTCTCGAGGTGCTGGATCAGGGCGCCCCCTTCACCACTGGAGGGGTGGAGCGATTAGCCGATGGCACGGTGTTTTTTCTCCGGCGAAATAGCGGTGAAAATCTTTACAAGCTTTATGTCCAGCCTGCGGGGGAGGGTGATCCGCGGCTGTTGGTTGATCCGGAAGCCATGGGGACTGACTCTGAGCAGCATTACAGTTTGGAGGGCTATACGCCGTCTCCCTCAGGGCGTTTCCTGGTTTACGGGCTCGCTCAGGGAGGTTCGGAGCAAACCACTTACCACGTGCTCGATGTTGGTAGCGGTGAGCGGGTAGGCGGCCCGATTGATCATATCGAAACGGCCTACAACTGGCCCCAGTGGATGGCGGACGAGACCGGGTTTTTCTACAGCCGTCGTCGTGACCTGCCCGAGGATGCACCGGCGACGGAAGAATACAAACAGACCCGGGTCATGTTTCATCGCCTGGATAGCGCTCCCGAAAGCGATCAGCTGATCGCGGCCTTTGGCCACGCCGAATCGCTACCCATACTGGATACTGATTTCCCAAGCCTATGGCTGAGTTCGCGATCACCTCACGCGATTCTCAAGGTAAAGCATGGAGACAACAATGAAATCAGTTTGTTCACAGCCCCCAGGGCCTCTTTGTTGGGTGGCGATATCCCGTGGGTGAGACTGTGTGATGAGTCCGATGCGGTCACCGACTTTGCTGTAATCGATGACATGATCTACCTTGTGACAGCGAAACACGCGCCGCGTTTCCGGCTTGTCGCTATGGCACTCACCAACCCCGGGATCACGGAAGCCCGTGACATTATCCCGGCCGGGGATCTGGTTATCGAGGGGGTCAGCGTCGCCGCGGACGCGCTCTATGTGTCTGCCAAGCGAGACGGCATAGCCATGGTATTGAGATGGGTACCTGGCGGTGATCTCGAAGAGCTGTCACCTCCGCGGGGCGGCGCCGCTTACGTGTCGTCGATCTCCCCAGAGGTGGCCGGGGCGCTAATTTACGAGGCAACTTGGATTCAGGGCGGTATTCGTTATGCCTATGATCCCGACGCCAACACCTTTACCGATACCGGCATGGTGCCGGTCGGGGAGTTCGATAATCTCGAGGGATATGTGGCCAAGGAGTTGGTTATCCCGTCCCATGACGGCGTGATGATACCGCTTACCATTATTCATAAAGAGGGCTTGGTCCTCGACGGTAAGAATCCAACGGTGGTTTACGGTTACGGTAGCTATGGTTCCTCGATGAACGTCGGTTTTAGTGCCACGCGACTGGCTTGGCTGGAGCGGGGTGGCGTTTGGGCGATTGCCCACGTTCGGGGAGGCGGGGAATATGGGCAAGAGTGGCACTACGCGGGTCGTATGCAAACCAAACCCAATACCTGGCGGGATCTCATTGCATCTGCGGAGTATCTGGTGAACGAGGGCTACACAAGCCCGGCTCACATGGCGCCCTGGGGCGGCAGTGCGGGAGGTATTCTTGCTGGAAGAGCCATCACCGAGCGCCCGGATCTTTTTGGCGCTGCCATTATCGACGTAGGGTCACTGGACACCATCAGGGCGGAAACCACGACCAATGGCGTGCCCAATATCAAAGAGTTTGGCACCGTGACCGAAGAAGCCGGATTTCACGCGCTCTTAGCGATGAGTGCCTATCACAATGTGCGTGATGGCGTGCCATATCCCGCCGTGATGCTTTCCCACGGATTCAATGACCCTCGGGTGGAGCCGTGGCAGTCGGGCAAAATGACGGCTCGCCTACAGGCGGCTACCGCCAGCGATAACCCCGTTCTGCTGCGCGTGGATTTTCAGGCGGGACACGGAATCGGATCTACCCGGGATCAGTATTTGCAGGAACGTGCCGATCAGTTTGCTTTTCTCTTTTCCGAGCTGACTGGAAACTGACTACTCGGCAGTGAGCGTAAACCAGTCAAGGTGGCGATAAATGGCCCTCAGCAAACCGGCCGGGGTGCCATCGTGAGTGACAGGCCATTGACTTGGATCACTCAGGGATTCAAGACAAGACAGATTGGGGTAGTGCCTGTCTCTGAGCAGATGAATGATTTTGAGAATCCTGAATCCATCAAGCCAGGTCGTGGTGTGATTCTTGCGTTCGATGGTTGTTGAGCCTGCTCGATGAATATGAGCGAGAGCCTTTAGGTACTCCCACTGGTTCAACAGTTCATGAAGATCACTTGCGACCGCCGGACCGAACTCGCTTATCAATTGCACAAGTGTGTTGGGCTCTGGTGTTTCGGCCCAGGCATCAAATAAGACCGAAAGCCTCTCCATGACGCCAAAGCAGCGCGCATCGTAGAACAGCGGTTCATGGAAGATATCTTCTACCGCCAGCAGTTTCCCCACGGCGGGTCCGGTACCAAACGGCACTCGCGTCGATAACCGGGGAGTGATCGAGACGCCATTACCCCGCGCACAATGGACAGGAGCAACTTTGGCGAGTTTATTTAGAAGGTAAAAGTCCTCCGCTGCACTGCGTAGCGGCACCCCTCGCACCGCCGCATAAGCGCGGGCCCTAACCAGGTAACTGCTACCCAGGGTGTGAAAACCGTAAGGGGAATTTATGGCTTGCAGATGCAAGGCATAGTGGTGGATTTTCAATTCATAGAGTTGGGTCGCTCGAGCGATCGCAAGCTCGCGCGGTGACTGATGCTGATCGGCGTCATCAAACCGGTGGCTGAAAGGAACGGCAACGGCACTTGCTTCATCTGGCCATGGGGTGTTGAAAAGATCGGCGGGCCAAATGGCGTCCGCATCCCCCGAGTAAATCCAGTCAGTCTCGATCGCGCCTGTCCTCTGCAACTCGAGCGCAAGGTCGCAACCAATGCGGCGGGCTCTTCCAACACCCTCTCCGGCCGGTGTCGGGCCTTCGAGAATTTCAAGGTCAACGCATAATACAGAACAGGCGTTATTGAGATGGCTGAGTGAGTAGCCCTGTTCAAGGGTCTTTGTGGCATGTCTTGCCAGAGCCTTCCTGACCTGCTCGTTGGCAGTCTGCTCACTGCCCTCGGGCCTGTTGAGCACCAGCACGATGAGTAAAGATGTGTCACCGTAGATTGCCTGCCAGCGAGAAATGAAGTCCGGTGCTTCGTCATAGCAAGGGACGACCATGACGTGTTGCCAGCTCTGAGGCATTTCCGGTAGAGATCCGGGTCGCAGGCTGTACTGCGCGAGATATTTATCGATCGCGCGACTGAGTGCCATGATTAATGCAGAGCGGCCCTGATCGGCAGGTTCTGCATGCAGCGGGATTCGGCGGAGAGCAGTTGCTGCCAACGCTGATCAATTTCACTCTTAGAAAAATACTCTTCAGCCAACTCGAGAAACAGCTCAAAGTGCCTTGCCTCAGAGCGGGCTAGCGAACGATAAAAAGTCTTGAGGTCTCCCTCGGGCAAGCCCTCCGCCACCAATCCGAATCGCTCTGCGCCTCTTGCTTCGATGACTGCACCCGTCAGCAGTCGATCCAGTAAATAAACGTCGGTTCCCTGGCGAATCCAGCCGCGAATTTCATTGACATAGGGATCCTTCTGATCCGCGCCAAGCTGCAGATTCCGACCTTGAATCAGTTTAACCACCTCCCTGAAGTGCACCATTTCCTCGACCGCCAATTCTGACATTGCGGTAACCAGCCGGCTTTTATCGGGATAGTGGGACAACATGGACATGGCCATACCAGCGGCTTTTTTTTCTGCCGCGGCATGGTCCAACAGGAACGCGTCAAAGTCGGCGAGGACACAATCTAGCCAGCTGTTTGGCGTTGGGTGATGAAGCGGTGAGGAGGACATGAATTTCTACAGTTAATAGCAGTGTCCATTGTAGCCAAGTTGGCACCAGCCTTCACGTACCCCTAATCCCGCCAGCCTGTCCAGCCGGGGCCTCTGACAAACTGACCGGGTAGCGCGCCGGTATGCTCGCCGTCGTCAAAGACCAGTTCTCCGTTGACGAACACCTTTTCCATGCCCGTGGAATATTGATGTGGCTCCTCGAAAGTGGCGTGGTCCTGAATCGTCGCCGGGTCAAAGACCAGTACGTCGGCAAAATAGCCCTCGCGCAAAAAGCCCCGATTCCGCAGCGACAGGTTGGTGGCGGGAAGCCCACTGGCGCGGTGTACTGCTTGTTCGAGACTGAGTAATTCGAGGTCTCGTACATAGTGACCCAATACCCGGGGGAATGTGCCATAAGTCCTCGGATGACGGTGGTTGAGGAGCTGATCGCCCTCTGCTGCGATGGAGACAGCGTCGGTGCAAAAGCTAACCCAGGGCTGTTGAATGGCCTTTCTGACCACGTCTTCGGACTGATTAAAATACATGGCGCCAACGCGGGTTCGGTCCTCAATAACCAGATCCATCGCCGTCTCCTCGGGTGACATGCCGCGCTCCTGGGCAACTTCAGCCAAGGTCATTCCAGCAAGATGCTTCAAATCCGGATTGCGAAACTCGACCAGGAGTACCGACTCTGCGCCGCCGCTTGCGAGCCGGTTATCCCAGTCGTCCGGATTCTCCTGCATCGCCTTTACCAGCCTTGCTCGTGTGTCAGGGTCCTGCATCCGCGCTATCCATTGATCGATACCGCCCTCCTTAACCCAAGGCGGCATGATCGCGTCGAGTCCTGTCGAGCCTGCGGGGTAGGGATACATATCGGCGATGATTTTTAGGCCGGAACGTCGCGCCTCTTCAATGACTTCAAGCACATCATCGAATCGGTCCCAGAAGGGAGGATAGGAAATTTTAAGGTGGTAAATTTCAGCGGGGATATCCGCTTCCCGGGCGATGGTAATCAGTTCATCAAGAGCCTCAAAAATGCCTTTCCCCTCATTTCGCATATGCGACGCATAGATTCCTCCAAACTCCGAGGCCGCGCTTGCGAGGGCAATTAATTCTTCGGTGCTGGCAAAACTCGCCGGTGTGTAAATGAGTGAGGAGGCCACACCAACCGCCCCTTCTTGCATGGCGCTTCGCACCAGACTTTGCATCTCTAACAGCTGAGCTGGCGATGCTTCAACATCATCGCGACCTAGGACGTGGATTCTCGCTGTGGTTGCCCCGATAAAAGAAGCGACGTTGGAGGACACGCCCTTGTCTTCAAGAAATTCGAGGTACTCCCCTAGCGTAGTCCAGGATGGCGTCACTTGATCCCAGTATTTGGAAAACTCGGCCTTCATGGTGGGGGACAGGGGCCCCATGGAATTTCCTTCACCGAAGACTTCAAGCGTAATGCCTTGGGAGATATCACTGATACCGCGACCGTCTTTAATAAGAGAGGTAACGCCCCAGGCAATCATGTTGATGAATCCCGGGCTTACTGCTTTGCCTGTCGCGTCAACTTCCACGCGGCCAACAGCATCGCTCAAATCGCCTATCGCGGTTATTTTTCCCTCGCTGATTCCCAAATCGGAGGAATAAGGCGGACCCCCTGATCCATCGTAAAGGGTTCCTCCCCTAATAATGGTATCGAAGGTTTGCGCGGCCTCTGGGGAATCACCGGCACACCCCAACAGTAGATGACAGCTCAGTATGAGCGCTGCGGCGCGTATAACGTGTGAGGATTGGCTAGTCGTCATCATACTATTGCCCCCCATCGGCAATGCGTTTTTACCGGTTTGTTATCTTTTTGTCACAATTCTAATTAATCTTTGAGAAAACAGCCAAATTAGTCTACTTTCGATTAGGGGGGCTAAGATCCTCCAGCTAGTTCATCCCGAGCTGGCACAATCACAAACTGGGGGAAGCAACATGTATCAATCATTGGTGAAAAACACAGCTGGCATCATAGCTGTCTTGGCGCTCACTGCATGCGGTGCCAGTCAGGCGCCGACGCCTGCCGAGAATCCCAATATTGCAACAGCCAAGCAATGGGTAACCGCGAGTGCCACCGGTAAAGCGGAGGCCATGGCTAACGTGCAGGCGAACATGGCCGACGACGGGATGCTCTATCGCAGCCGCTATGTGGGTTTTGGTTTCACTTGGGATCCACAGGATGAAGAAGGGCGCATGATCGTTGGTACGGTCACTCCCGAGAGTCCTGTCGACGGTCTCCTGCAGCCCGGTGATCAGTTCCTCTCTGTACGAGGCGTGGAAGTTAACGAGGCCAATATGGGTAAGCTCGATTTTCGTGGCAAACCGGGAGAGGTCGTTGATGCCGTAATCCTGCGGGAGGGCGAGACCATGGATATTTCCGTGGCCCGAGGCATCATCGATACGCCGATTGGCAAGGCGCAAATGCTTCAGTGGATGGATACCGGGGACGCCGAAACTTGGGCGCCGGAGAAATGGGAGCTTCATGAGGCGGTAGGGGAAGGCAATGTGGTTTATGTGTGGACCCAGAGCTGGGATACCGATGACGAAAGCGGTTTGCCTGTTGACACTCATACCGTTACCCGATTCGAGTTCAACGATGCTGGGCAAGTGGTGGCGCTCGGTAATCTGAGCGAAGATCGCTTTGCTCTAGAGCAGACCGGCTGGACCATTAGTCGCTAAGAGGTGTTGCAAGACGCTCGCAGAACCCCACTTTGAGTGGGGTTTTCAGTCAAACAAAGGCCACTGATGTGGCCTTTGTTTTTTTGCAGAGCAGATTAGGCAGTATTGGTCCGCTTTCGAAGCCACAGAAACTGCACGCCAAGCCCAATAATAAAAGCGAGCAGGAAGGCAGCATAAAAACCTCGTAGCAGGGGAGAATCAAAAGAGTCAATAAACGGATCACCTACCGGTAGCCTGCGAAGAAAATCGGTGATTGCCGGTATCATGTGGAACAGCAGCGTGGCGGTGTAAGCCGCGGTATGCACATACTTTGACAGCCAACCTATAACCGGCTTGCGTTCAAAAAAATATCCGGTGGTGAGTGCTAGCAGCGTGAGGACTGCGAGTATGTGCCCGGGCCCCAACCCGCCTTGGTTATAAATCATAAGCGCCGATCCTGCGACGAATAGCGTCATGAGCAGGTAGGCTCTACCAGAGGCCGTAGCGGCGCTGAGGACTTTGTGATGGTAAAGGGAGTGGGTGGCCATCAGGATTGCGGCTGCACCTACCACTGTGTGAAACCAGCCAAGAACGGTCATCGGTGGCATCAAAACACTCCTTGTGGGTCATTAATGCGGGACGGTATTTGCTCGAGAGCTAATCACTATTTGATCGCCGACTCAAGCGCGAACAGCCGATATCTTAAGTGGTCTTTTTAATGCCATTATATTGGCCGGCTAATTGATTCAATAGGATTATTCATGGGCTGGCAGGTACTCGGTGACAATTTGCCCAAAACCAGCAACCGTCTCACCCGTTGGATTGGGCGGATTACTCTACGGCTGTGGGGCTGGCGTATTGATGGCCAGTTTCCAAACAGGCCAAAACTGGTGGTTGCTCTGTTACCCCACAGTTCTAACGTTGACTTTATTCTGACTATCGCCGTCTTGTGGGCGCTGGGGTTGCGTTCGACGTTTATGATGAAACACACACTTTTTTGGTTTCCCCTAGCGCCGGTACTTCGCAGGCTTGGGGGTATACCGGTAGACAGGAACAGTGCACAGGGCTTGGTAGAGCAAATGCGCCTCGCGTTCCAGGCCAAATCAAAGCTTGTTCTGGGCATCACCCCGGAGGGGACTCGTCATGGCGTAGTGAAGCTAAAGGAAGGTTTTGCTCGAATCGCACTCGCTTCAAATGTTCCGGTATTGCCTGCGGTTATTGATTATCAACGCCGCACGGTGCGATTCGGTGAGCTGATCGAAAACCTTTCCAACGTTGAAGCCATCATGCAGCGGGTTCAGATAGAGGCGCTGACAGGGGTCCCGCGGGCAACCTAAATGGGGTCCCAGCAAGGACACTTAAAAAGCATGCCTACGCGCCAATAATGCGTTGAAAGACGCCATCCACTGGGCATCACTAAACTCCAGCTGGCGGATATCCTAAAAGCCAGTAATGTTAGTTGATGGGTGGCCCGGGTTTCCCGAGACCTCGTTTCTATCAACGAAAAAGGAGAACATCATGGTAGTTCGCAAATTTTTAGTTATAGCGTTCGTCTTTCTGTTTCCACCAGTGAGCCTCGGCCAGGACCTCAACTACGGGGACGGCGAATTTACCGCCAGTTTCACCATTGACGCAGCTCATACAACCGATGGGATCAACTACAGTGTCGCCGCTACCGGTGAGGCGGGAGATTATGGCCGCGTTTATCTTTCTTATGAGTTCACCGATAAGCTCGGCATGGGAACCATGGGGGAATTTACAGGTTATGCCTGGACGCAGAATGGTGAGCAAATCGAACGCGCCACCTTGCAGGGTGTTTATCGTAAGAACGGCGCGGTCTTCGATATGTACTCACTCGATGTGGTAACCAACGGGCTTATCAATATTGTCTCGGGCCAAGTGGACTTCGTGGCAAAGACAATGACCTTTAAGGTCTCGCCGCTGCAATAAGGCCGTGGAGTTTCGCTCTGGGAAAGAAGGTTACCGACTGTTCATGTCGGTGACCTTCAAACCAGAGTTGCTGATTTAGTGCGCGGTGAAACCACCGTCGATGACAAGTTCGGAACCCGTCATATAAGCTGACTCATCGGAAGCAAGAAATAGGATCCCGTTGGCAATATCTTTGGGTTGGCCCATCACGCCCATGGGGATGCTGTTAAGAATCCGTTCCTGAAATGCTTGAGCGTTTTCCTCTCCCAGCGCTTCGACGCCATTTGCCACCATGGGGGTTTCAATAAACCCAGGGTGGACCGAATTAATTCTGATGCCATAACCACTTTCCGCACAGTGAAGCGCTGCAGACTTTGTCATCATCCTGACCGACGCCTTACTCGCGTTGTAAGCGGCAATAAGCGGATCGCCAACAAGGCCTTCGATGGACGAGATATTGATGATTGAGCCGCCGGTTCCTTTCATGACAGCCACCGCAGCCTGAGTGCCCATAAAAACTGCTTCACTGTTAACGGCGTTGACCAAACGCCAGTCTTCCAAGGTCGTGTCTTCGATCGAGCCGGTCAATGCAATCCCGGCATTATTGACCAAGATATCAAGCTGGCCATGGCTTTCGATGATTCCGCT
>CBFHQV010000027.1:0-26362 GCA_965658055.1 Luminiphilus sp.
ACTTTCATGGACAACGGTGGCCCCGATTACGCGCTTGAGTTTCCTCATGGCTACACCTATTCGGGACACCCGGTCGCCTGTGCTGCCGGGCTTGCCGCACTCGATATTCTGGTTGCGGAGTCGCTGCCTCAGCGCGTGGCCCGGGAATCACCTTTCTTTGAGGCGCTGTTACACGACGCGCTTGCCGACAAGCCCCATGTAACCGATGTTCGCAACTATGGATTCGCCGGTGCTATTACGCTGGCCGCCTATCCCAACGAGCCCTTGAGGCGCCCATTTGAAATAGCGATGCGGATGTGGGAGAAAGGCTTCTTGGTGCGCTACGGGGGAGACACGATTCAGTTGGCACCTCACTTTGTCATGGAGAGAGAACAAATGACCTCCTTGGTACAGGCACTTGCCGACTGTCTCATTGAAAATGCGTAGATTCCCCTCATGGTTATCGGGTCTACGGAGCGTCAGGCGTTTGCATTCGGCAGCTGGGCCTGCCTAATAAGAGCCTGCCGAATAACATGACCACAGGAAAGCAGGTATGAAGTTTGGAATAATTGTCGGCAGTCATCGGCGTGAGTCAGAGAGCGCCAAGGTCGGAGCGTATCTTTCTGCCGCGCTGATCGAGATGGGCCATGAACCCTGGACACTGGATCTAGGTAAGACCCCATTGCCGCTTTGGGATGAGGGTGTGTTCTCGGGCGAGGGACAGTGGCAGGTTATGACTGACCTTTGCGAGAAGCTAAAAGCCAGTGATGCCTTTGTGATTGTCAGCCCTGAGTGGCACGGGATGGCAACATCGGGGCTCAAGAACTTCTTTATGCTTTGTTCTTCAACCTCTGGGTTAGAGCACAAGCCTGCGCTGATCTGCTCGGTCTCTGCCGTTGACGGTGGTGCCTATGTGGTGGCTGAACTGCGCGCCAGTAGCTACAAAAATAATCGGCTGTGCTATATCCCTGAAAACCTTATCGTTCGAAATGTGGGGTCGGTGCTCAATGATGATGACAGTCAGAATGATCCCGAGGCCCACCCCTATTTTGTCGATCGATCAGCATATTGTTTGAAGTTACTGGCGGGTTATGCTGATGCCATGGGGTTACTGAGGGCCGGGGGTTTAATCGACCACGAAACCTACCCAAACGGAATGTAGGCCCTTGAGCTGTTGAGGTGGTGTTCCACCCGCGACCATAAAAAGAAATAAGGGGAGGGAGTATGTTTGTACTGCGTTGGCTTGTTGTTTCCTTGTTGTCGCTGTTAGCGGTCTGGGTTACCTACGCGGCGATTTTTTCCCCGATTACACCAGCGGTTTGGGTGGCCCCAGAAAATCCAGGGTTGACGGGGGTGTTTGCCCCTAACTCTCGGTTGCAGGCGGTGCAGCAAGTGGCCGTACCCGGTCTGGGACCCGAGGATGTGGCCTGCGACGTCGAGGACACCCGATATACGGGCTTGGAAAACGGCGACATTGTCCGGTGGCAAGGCGAGGGTGCTCCAACGGTTGTCGCCAATACCGGGGGCCGTCCTCTGGGGATGAAAGTTGACTCACAGGGTCGCTTGGTGGTGGCCGATGCGATGAGAGGGTTGCTGCGGATTTCCCCTGCGGGGGCGATCGAGGTATTGGCAGATACCCATGCTGGCGAACCAATGCGCTTTGTCGATGATCTGGATATTGCCGCGGATGGCACCATTTGGTTTTCCGATGCCTCGCGTCGCTTTGGTATGCATGACAACCTGCTGGACTTTTATGAAGGCTCAATGACGGGTCGCCTGCTTTCCTGGGACCCCGCTACGGGGGAGACGAGCGAGCATCTTGGGGGCTTGTTTTTTGGCAACGGGGTCGCGCTCGGGCCCAATGATGACTTTGTCCTCATCAATGAAACAGGATTGGGGCGGGTGCAGCGGCTGTGGCTTAAGGGACCCAAGGCAGGTCAGCAGGATTTTTTCGTTGAGGGATTGCCAGGCACCCCCGACAACATTAATTTCGACGGTGAGGGTACTTTTTGGATTGCCATGCCCTCTTTGCGCGCAAGTGCGGACCAGTTGGCGGAGCGTCCTTTCCTCCGCAAAATGCTGGCGGTGCTGCCGGGCGAATTGATGACAGCCGCGGTCACGCCCAGCAGCTTTGTCGTGGGTGTCGACTTGGCGGGCAACGTAGTCCAGAACCTATATGACCCTGAATTGGGTTACCACTATATTACCAGCGCAACGCCGTGTAACGGCACCTTATGGTTAGGGAGTTTAGCTATGAGCGCTGTTGGGCGACTGGCGCTTGACTGATTGGCCTCTGCGCAAATTAGCGGGTCACTTGGATTGCTGTGTCTCAATCCATAGCAACATGCGTGTTTCCAAGACATCGAGTGGAATGGCGCCGGCCCCTAAGAGATGGTCATGGAAAGCGCGGATATCAAACGCTTCACCCAGATCCTCTTCAGCGCGCGCCCGCAATTCCAGCATCTTGAGCTGGCCGATTTTGTAGGCTAGTGCCTGTCCGGGCCAGCCAATGTAACGATCGATTTCATTGACGATGTCGGTTTCAGTTTTGGCGGCGTTCGCCATGAAATACGCTATCGCTCTATCACGACTCCAGCCAAAGTAGTGCATACCGGTATCAACCACCAATCGGACAGCCCGCCACATGTCGTAAACCAACTGGCCGTAGCGGGAATAGGGGTCCTGATACAGCCCCATGTCGTAACCTAAGCGCTCTGAATAAAGGCCCCAGCCTTCGACAAAGGCCGTGACACCACTAGCGCGCCTGAATTCAGGAAGCTCTCCCAACTCCTGCGCGATCGCGATTTGCAGGTGATGCCCGGGCACACTCTCATGGACGCTGAGCACTTCCATCTCAAACTTGGGCCGCACCTCAGGTTTATGCAGGTTCACGTAGTACCATCCGGGACGGGTGCCATCGGCAGCGGGCTGCATGTAATAGGCCGTTGTCGTGTCCGGTGCGATGTCCTCTGGAATGGGGCGTACGCCATACGGCATGCGCGGCAGCGTCCCAAAGAGTTTTACCAATTCAGGATCGAGACGTTTCGAGACCGCTTGGTAACCCTCGAGGAGCTCTTCGGGCGTGCTGTAATAAAATTGTGGATCCGATCGAAGGAATTCATTAAAGGCTTGGATATCGCCGTCGAACCCGACATCCTCAATGACCGCTTCCATTTCTGTTCGAATTCGAGCGACCTCGTCGAGCCCTATTTGATGGATTTCTTCGGGTGTTAGGTCGGTTGTGGTAAAGCTCGAGGCCAAAAATTGATACGCGCCTTTGCCACCCTTCAAAGAGCCGATACCCGGTTCCGGACGACTGGCTGGCATATAGGTCTCGTTAATAAAGGTCTGAAACTTCCGGTAGGCGGGGTTGAGTACCTCGGTAATGACCCGTTGCGCCTCGGCTTGAATATCCGCCTGAGCGTCCGCGGGTATTGCCTCTGGTAACCGCTCGAAGATCCCATAGAAAGGACTGAGGCTAGGATCGTCGTTAATAACCCGCGCCAATTGTGCGGGTACCCGGGACATGATGACTTGCGCTTGGACGCGGTTTTGCGCGATACCCTGCTCCAGAAGAACTGTGTATTGCGCTAACTGCACAGGCATTTTTTCCAGTCGCGCCAACCAGTCCCGATAGTCAGCTTCGGTGGTGAAGGGAAGGCGCTCAGCCATACTAAACCGGTGCTGCGGGCCCGACCGCATATCGATGGCGATCAGATGCAAACCCTGTTCAAAACGCTGTCGCTCATCGCTGAGTTCGCGCAATAACATCAGCCGATTCAGCGCTGTTTGATCGCTCAATCCCGCCGGCTCAATCGACTTCAAACGCTGCGAAAATTCACCCAGTGCTTCGTGACGGCTGGCTATGGCCTCCAGGCTCAGGTCGGTCCAGTCGCGATTACCCGACCGATCACCATACTCCAGACGCCACTCTGGGTAGTTTTCAAGGGTCCATGCCCAGTGCTCTTCAATGACGGCGTTAACCTCGGCGTCATTGGCAAACGTCGCTCCCGCGATGAAGAGCCCCAGCCAAACCCCAATTGTCTGTAACCATACCGTCGCGGGATGTTTCATGGATTTACCCTCTGCCCAGTATCGACCTGGCAACCAGCTCACGCATGATCTCGGAACTACCCCCATAGATTGTCTGAATACGCGCATCGACGTAAAAACGGGATATCGGGTATTCGGTGGTGTAGCCGTAACCGCCAAAGCATTGCAAGCACTGATCCGCGACCCGGCACTGCATCTCGCAGCTGGCGAGTTTCAACATGGCGGCTTCATCTGGCCCCAGCGCGCTCTGCGCATACTTGTTTGCGCATTGTTCGTAAAAGGCTCGGTTAATCGCAATGTCGGTTTTCACATCAGCCAGCTTAAACCGGGTATTTTGAAATTGACCGACCTTCTGGCCAAAGGCTTCGCGCTCCTGCACATATTTGATCGTAATATCCAAGGCACCTTCCGACGCGGCGACTGCCTGCGCGGCGATCCCGAGTCTTTCTCTTGGAAGTTCGTCCATCAGAATGGCGAACCCTTTATTGACTTCTCCCAACAGCGCCTCGGCCGGCAATCTGACATCAGTGAAAAAAAGCAGTGCCGTGTCAGAGGTGTGCTGGCCGATTTTTTCTATCTTTTTCGATTTTTCGAAGCCCGGTGCGTGGGCGTCAACTAGGAACAACGAGGTTCCCTTGGCACCCTTTCCGGGATCAGTGATCGCGGCCACAATAACCAGGTCCGCATGAATCCCGTTAGTGATGAATATTTTCGACCCATTGAGAATCCAGTCGTCGCCATCTTTCACCGCTTGAGTTTTGATGCCCTGAACGTCAGACCCTGCGCCCGGTTCGGTCATGGCGAGCGCTCCCACGCATTCCCCGGTCGTCATCTTAGGCAGCCAGTGAGCTTTCTGCTCTGGAGTACCATGCCTGCTGATATAGGGCGCGACAATATTCGAGTGAATGCCATAGCCCGAGGCAAATCCACCAAACCCCATGTAGGACAGCTCTTCGATCATCGCCAAGGTGACGTGGGGTGAGGTCCCGGCGCCGCCGTATTCTTCGTCGACGTCGGGGCAGAGTAATCCCGCATTGCCTAGGGTATTCCAAAGGCTCCTGGGCACACTATGCACTTCTTCCCAGGCCTCATAGTGAGGGGTGATTTCCTTTTCGAATGCTCTCCTCGCCATGTCGCGAAATAGCTGCATCTCGTTCAAATCGACTGCTTGATTCATGGAAAATTTCCAACAGTGTTGTGTCTTTGGGGAGGTGAGTATGCCGAATTTTGGCCTGCGCTCAAAGGATGGCAGGAGGATTGGAATGTGTGCAGAATGTGTCGGTCTCGTGATTGAGTCAGGGGCCGAAGAGGCAGAAATATGATCGGATCAATGGATTCCATCGCCCCGGAGCAGCTCTCTGCTTGGTGTGATGAAATAACGAACGAAGGCTTTGTGGTGCTGCCCGGGGTTCTGTCGGACCGGGAAGTGGCGCGCTATCGCAACGCGCTCGCTCCCTGGATCAGTGCGGGGCCTAAAGGCAGGAACACCTTCGAGGGGCGACAGACGCACCGCGTGTACGGGCTCCTCGCAAAGGATCCCTGTTTTGCCGAGCTCATTGCCCATCCCACTCCTCTCGCCGTGGCCGAGGAGCTGTTGGGGACAAGCTGTTTGCTGTCAGCATGTTTGGCCATTGATCTCCAACCGGGAGAAAGTCATCAGCCCTGGCACACCGACGACGCGCATATCCGGGTGGCGCCGCCCCATGACATCTTTGGCATCTCCGTCTTTTGGGCTCTGGATGATACAACCGAGGAAAATGGGGCCACCGAAGTGCTGCCCCGGAGCCATCGCTGGGCCGAAACCGATTTTCCGGGTGTGCTCAAAGATCAGGATTTCGCGAATCAATCTACGCCGAACCCATGTGATGACCCTGGTTTTCACCCAGAAGCCGTCAAGGTAACCTTAAGCGCGGGGTCACTGATGATCGCGCGGGGTGACCTTTGGCATCGCGGCGGGGCCAATGTATCGGCTAGCTCGCGCCTGATCGTGACTCCCCAATACTGCGCTGGCTGGGCTCGACCCCTTGAGACCATGCTATTGGCGGTGCCTCCTGCGATCGTTTCAACTCTGCCGGCTCGAGTCAGGGAGCTCTTGGGCTACTCCATTCATTCGCCCTTCATGGGCTACGTCGACGGTATGCACCCGGCTCGATTGCTTACTGCCGATTAGCACCCCTAAAAAAATCGACGGTAGCCTGCGGGGGGAATCCTTTTCATTCCCACAATGGGGGGGTATCGTTGCGTCAGCGAGTCGGATGTACAATCGGGCGCAGTAGGGTGGGCACAAGGACCCACAACAACAAACGACAAAGACACACGCGAGGTAGGGTATGAGAGAGTACAAGCAGTTTTATATCAATGGCGAATGGGTAGAGCCCTCATCACCCAACGACTTCGAGGTGCTGGATCCGGCCACAGAAGAGGTCTGCGCCACCATATCCCTTGGCAATGAGGCCGATGTAGACAAGGCAGTGGCGGCAGCAAAAGCAGCCTTTGAAACCTTCAGCCAAACCTCGGTGGAAGAGCGCGTTGCACTGCTTGAGCGCATGGCTGAGGTATACAAGCGCCGTATTGGTGAGGTGGCCGAGGCAATACGCTTGGAGATGGGAGCGCCCATCAAGCTGGCGTCGACCGCTCAGGCCTATGCGGGGCTTGGTCATATCGTCGAGGCAGCGAAGGTGCTGAAAACCTACGCGTTTGAAGAAGATCTTGGGCCACATAAGGTTGTGAAAGAGCCCATCGGTGTGTGTGGTCTGATTACGCCTTGGAACTGGCCCTTGAATCAGGTGAGTTGCAAGGTGGCGCCCGCGATCGCGGTGGGCTGCACGATGGTGCTCAAGCCCAGCGAGATCGCGCCGCTATCGGCCTATCTTTACGCTGAAATCATGCACGAAGCCGGTGTGCCTGCGGGGGTCTTTAACCTGGTCAACGGCGATGGCCCGACGGTGGGCACGGCGCTTTCCGTTCACCCGGACGTGGACATGATGTCTTTCACCGGGTCAACCCGCGCTGGCTCTCTGGTCGCGCAAAATGCGGCGCCCACTGTTAAACGTGTCACTCAGGAATTGGGTGGCAAGTCGCCCAACATCATTATGGACGATGCAGATCTGGAGGCTGCGGTGACCCGCGGCGTGCTCCATATGTACAACAACACGGGCCAGTCCTGTAATGCGCCATCTCGTATGCTGGTTCCCCGTGGGATGCTGGCGGACGCCGAAGCGATCGCCGCTAAGGTCAGTGAGACCGTGGTGATTGGTGACACTGCTGACGAGAACACCACCATGGGTCCTGTGGTCTCCAAGGTGCAGTGGGACAAGATTCAGGGGCTCATCCAAAAGGGCATCGACGAGGGTGCGAAGTTGGTATGCGGTGGCACGGGTCTGCCCGAGGGGATCGAAAAGGGCTATTACGTCCGGCCCACGGTATTCTCAGAAGCCAACAATGAGATGGTGATCGCGCGGGAAGAAATCTTTGGGCCTGTCTTGGTCATGATTCCTTACGATACCGAGGAAGAAGCAATTCGTATTGCCAACGATACCCCTTATGGATTGGCCGGTTATATTCAAGGTGAAGATATTGACCGTGCCCGCAAGCTCGCGACCAAAATCCGCGCCGGTAATATCCATTTGAATGGTGCCGCCGGTGGCTCCGATATTCCTTTTGGCGGCTTCAAGCAGTCGGGCAATGGGCGAGAGTGGGGTGCCCATGGCTTCACCGACTACCTCGAGATTAAAGCCATCGAAGGGTACAGCGCGGCCTAAGTTGCAGGAGGAGCTGGAGAAGGGGCGTTAATGGCGGAAATCATTCTCGCGATCGATCAGGGCACCACCGGGTCTACGGTGGCTGCGATGGATACCCGAGGGCGATTGCTCGGCAGTGTTAACGTCGAATTCCCCCAGTTGTACCCCAAGCCCGGTTGGGTTGAACACGACCCGGAGCAGATTTGGGCATCGGTGCAAAAGGCCCTGTCGGGCTTGCTTAGACGTGGTGTTGCCAAACCGAAAGATATCGTTGCGATAGGCATCACCAATCAGCGCGAGACTGGCATGCTGTGGGATCGTGACTCGGGACGGCCCTTGAACAACGCGGTGGTGTGGCAGTGTCGCCGCACCACCGACTTTTGTGAATCCTTAAGAGCCGCAGGGCACGAGGCCCTGATTCGCCGCAAGACGGGGCTGGTGCTGGACCCTTATTTCTCAGCGTCGAAGTATCGTTGGCTGTTAAACAACACCACCGGGGTGGGTCGTCGCGTCCGCCAGGGAAAGGTCGCCGGAGGCACGGTAGATTCGTTTTTGCTTTGGCGTTTAACCGGCGGCTTGGTCCATGGGACCGATGTCTCCAACGCCTCGCGAACCTCGCTTCTAAACATAAAAACTCGCCGATGGGACGACGACCTGCTAGAAGTGTTTGGCGTTGATAAGAGCATCTTGCCTACTGTGCTCCCCTCAAGCGGCATTCTTGGAATGACCAAGGGCCTGAAGGGATTGCCTGACGGTATACCTATTACGGGTATTGCCGGTGACCAACAGTCAGCACTCTTTGGCCAGGCCTGTTTCGAGCCGGGTGAGGCAAAATGCACGTTTGGCACTGGCTCATTCATCCTGATGAATACGGGGGATAAGCTGCTTCGCTCCAAGGCTGGTTTGCTGACTACGATTGGTTGGCAGCTGGGTGAGTCGGGGCCAGTGACTTACGCCTTTGAAGGTGGCGCCTTTGTCTGTGGCGCCGCCGTGCAGTGGTTGCGGGACGAACTCGGTATCATCAAAAAGGCCTCGGAGGTTGAGGCATTGGCAAAATCCGTCGCCGATAGTGGCGGCGTTGAGTTTGTGCCGGCACTTGCCGGTCTGGGAGCGCCTCACTGGGATCCCGAGGCGCGGGGGCTGATCTCCGGGCTCACGCGCGGGAGCGGTCGGGGCCACATCGCTCGGGCGACCCTCGATGCCATGGCGCTCCAGAATGCGGATATCTTGCGGGTGATGGAATCTGAGTTGGGCAAACGCCTCAAGCCCCTGCGGGTGGATGGTGGGGCGGTAGCAAACAACTTGCTTATGCAGTTGCAGGCGAATTATCTCGGGCGAAAATTGATCCGACCCAAGGTTATCGAGACGACCGTTGCCGGTGCTTGCTTCTTGGCGGGTCTCGGAGTCGGTTTGTGGCAAAACAAATCTGAACTCTCCAAGGTGTGGCAGGTAGAACGTGAATTTAAGGTTGAACTGTCTACAGGTGCCCGCGCGCGCCGACTCCAGGCTTGGAACCGAGCGGTAGCTCGTGCGCGTCTCGCCGGGTAGCTAGAATGACAGAGGTCATACAGTTTCCGGGGCGTCGAGCGGGCTCAACAAAAAAAGCCGCGGACTTGACCCTGTGCCGCAACGGCCACCACAAATGGCAGGTTGTAACCAGCGATCCCTTTGCGGTGCATCGCGGCGAGTTGATAACTCGCTACCGCTGCAAGCGATGTGGTAAAGAAAAAAATAAGGCGCAGTAATCAGGGGTAGCTACCCTTTCTGGGGATTGGTAAACCTTATCGCCTGCGTTAACTTACCGGCGTTATTAAACCAAGGGGTGCGCCATGACTGCGATGATTTATCCCACTACCAACCCTTCGGCAACCGAGACCATGATTGTTGCGCGCGGGGAGGGGCCGTATATCTATGACCATAACGGCAAGCAATACCTTGAGGGTATGGCGGGGCTGTGGTGCACATCCCTCGGGTATGGCAACGAGGAAATCATTGAGGTTGCCGAACGGCAAATGCGGGATCTCAGCTTTAGCCATATGTTTGGGGGAAAGACCCACCCGGCGGCTATTGAGCTGGCCGACAAACTCGCGGCCATGGCCCCCGTCGATGATGCGCGGGTTTTTCTAGGAGCCTCCGGGTCCGATGCTAACGATACCCTGGTCAAGCTCATCCGTTATTACGCGGTGGCGACCGGACAGCCCGAGCGCGTCAAAATTATTGCACGGGAGAAGGGATACCACGGGGTCACCGTGGCCTCAGCAGCGCTGACAGGACTGCCCCCTAATCACACACATTTCCAGCTACCCTTTGATGCGCTGGGCGTGCTTCGAACCGGTGCCCCCCACTATTATCGCTGTGCTGAAGACGGTGAAACCGAAGCGGATTTTGTCGCCCGTCGCGCCCGCGAGTTGGAGGCGCTGATCATCGAAGAGGGCCCGGAGACCATAGCGGCGATGATTGCCGAGCCGGTAAACGGTGCTGGTGGGGTGATCGTCCCTCCAGAGGGCTATTTTGATGCTATTCAGGCGGTGCTGGATAAATACGGCATCATGCTGTGGGATGACGAAGTGATCTGTGGATTTGGCCGACTGGGGACCGCCTTCGGCGCCGAGAAATACAATCTCAAGCCCAAGATGATGGCATGCGCGAAGGCGCTAACCTCGGCTTATGTGCCCTTATCTGCTGCACTGGTGAGTGGTGATATCGCGGACGCGATCGCAGGCCCTGCATCCGATATGGGGGTCTTTGGCCATGGTTATACCTATAGCGGGCATCCTCTCGGGTGTGCTGTAGCCAGCAAGGTCCTGGATATTTATGCCCGTGATCGGCTATTCGATCATGCTGCAGAGGTAGGAAGCTATCTGGGTCAACGGTTGGGGGAGTTTGCCGATCATCCACTGGTAGGTGAGGTATCGGCGGTCGGATTGCTGGGCGCGTTGGAATTGGTCGCCCACAAAGAGAGTAAGCAGCCTTTTGAAGGCATGAAAGTAGGACAGTTCTGTGCGAAAGCAGCAGAGGAGCGCGGGCTTATTGTGCGCCCACTAGGCGGCAATCGTATCGCGCTCTGCCCGCCACTGATAATCCAACGCGGACACGTCGACGAGATCATCGACAAGCTAACGGGTGCTTTGGAGGATACGCTCGATATGGCGACGGCACAGAAGCTAATCTAAGGAGATAAGGCCCGAGGGACCCGAAAGCG
Organism: Luminiphilus sp.; assembly: GCA_965658055.1. Lineage (GTDB taxonomy): Bacteria > Pseudomonadota > Gammaproteobacteria > Pseudomonadales > Halieaceae > Luminiphilus. The sequence continues at coordinate 10,975 of CBFHQV010000027.1, forward strand.
GGAGGGTATGGGCTGGCCTATCGATCCAGCCCACCCATCAGCATATATTTAATCTCCAGATAGTCATCCATCCCGTACTTGGAGCCCTCTCGTCCGGAGCCAGACTCTTTGACGCCGCCAAAGGGTGCCATTTCGTTGGAAATAATCCCTTCGTTGATGCCGACGATCCCGTATTCCAGATCCTCCGCAACCCGCCAGACTCGCCCGATGTCTCGTGTGTAAAAATAGCTGGCCAAGCCAAATTCAGTATCGTTGGCCAGTGCAATCGCCTCGGCTTCATCATTGAAGGTGACGATGGGGGCGACCGGGCCAAAAATTTCGTTGCGGAAAACCGCCATCTCGGGGGTTACGTTGGTCAATATGGTGGGCGCGTAAAAACAGGGTCCCAACGCACTTGGCGCGCCACCCATAATGAGAGTCGCACCCGCGGCAACGGTCTGCTTTACCAGCGAATCAACATCCGCAACGGCCTGCTCGTTGACCAACGGCCCAAGATTGACTCCTTCTTCTAGGCCGTTTCCCAAGGTGAGTTCTGCAGTCGCCTTCGCCAAACGAGCGGTGAACTCTTCAGCAATACTCGCTTGCACTAGTAGCCGGTTCGAACAAACGCAGGTTTGCCCACTGTTGCGGTATTTTGAAATCAGCGCACCTTGTACCGCCGCGTCGATATCGGCGTCGTCGAAGACAATAAAGGGCGCATTGCCACCAAGCTCCATGGAGGTCTTCTTCATGGTGGCGGCGCACTGGGCCTCGAGCAATTTGCCGACCGGGGTAGAGCCGGTAAAGGATAGTTTACGAACCACCGGGTTGCTGGTGAGCTCGCCACCAATCTCACTCGAGCTACCGACCACGACGTTGAGCACGCCTGCAGGGATGCCTGCGCGCTCGGCGAGTTCTGCTAGAGCGAGGGCCGAGAGCGGGGTCTCGCTCGCCGGTTTGATGACAATGGTGCAGCCGGCGGCGAGGGCAGGTGCTGCTTTTCGAGTGATCATGGCGTTTGGAAAATTCCAGGGGGTAATCGCAGCACACACCCCGACGGGCTGTTTGATGCATACGATTCGCTTATCGGGGCCCGGCGCGGGGATCACGTCCCCGTCGATGCGCTTGGCTTGCTCGGCGAACCATTCGATGTAGGAAGCCCCGTAGGCTACTTCGCCCCGCGACTCGGCGAGGGTCTTGCCCTGTTCAACCGTCATGATGCGCGCGAGATCTTCCTGATTTTCCATCACCAGGTTAAACCAGTTCCGCAATATCGAAGCGCGCTGTTTGGCGGGTACCGCTCGCCAAGCGCTCATGGCGGTTTCGGCCGCCTCGATAGCGCGACGGGTTTCTTCAGCCCCAACCTTAGCTACCTCGGCAATAACATCGCCGGTAGCCGGATTTTTGATCGCAAGTCTGGCGCTCGATTCAGCGCTGCACCATTGACCGTTGATGTAACACTCGGTGCGAAACAGCGTGCTGTCCGATAGGGATAGGGACATGATCCAGGACCTCTTTTTTCTCCGGCCAGCTTCGAGCGACTCGGCTTATATTGACTGGTTTAATGCCCATCGACAGGCCTCAAAACGCTTTGTTAGGGCGATGACGATGGAGTTGCTAGGGTAGCAACGGAAACACTTTTCGCCTAGAGACTTGGAGCACTGCAACCCTATTGGGTTAGGTGTTTTTGAGCCTTGCCTGCAGCTTGTGTTTGCGGACCACGCTGCGCATCTGGTCATAGGAGAGGCCCAGCAGGGTGGCGGCCTTGCGCTGGCTGTACTGTGCCTCGGTCAGAGCTCGTATCGCCAGATCCCGCTCCAGCGTGGCGAGGTATGATCGAAGATCAATGGGCCAGTCATTGCTGTCATCGGTATCAGGGTTGTGGTCGTTGGGGGGGTGCCCTCCGTCTGGGTTGATCACGGTCTGTTGTGGGCTAAACGCATCCAGTATGAGCGCGTCGACTTCTGCGTCCTGCTGCCCCCAGCGAAATAGTGAGCGTTCGACGGCATTTTTCAGTTCCCGTATGTTGCCGTGCCACGGATGGGCTTCAAGCAGTTCGAGCGTCTTTTCGGAAAACCCCGGGAAAAAATCCCAGCCGAGTTCAGAGACAAAACGAACCGCAAAATGAGCCGCCAACTCGGCGATGTCTTCGCGGCGCTCTCGCAGTGGCGGTAGGCTTACCACGTCAAAACTTAATCGGTCCAGCAAGTCCCAGCGGAACTCACCTGCGTCAGCCATGCTCGGCAGGTCCGCATTGGTGGCCCCTATCACCCTGACATCAACCTTCAGCGTCTTCGGTCCGCCGACTCGCTCAAACTCACCATATTCAATAAGTCGGAGTAATTTTTCCTGAAGTCGCAAGGACATGGTGCCCAGCTCATCCAGAAAAAGACTGCCGCCATCGGCGCGTTCAAAACGGCCAACGTGTTGTTTGGTTGCACCGGTAAATGCACCGGCTTCATGGCCGAATAGCTCGCTTTCAAGCAGTGTTTCAGTAATAGCACCGCAGTTGATCTTGACGAAGGCCTCGGACCAGCGAGGCGAAAGGAAGTGCAGTCGCTCCGCGGCCAGCTCTTTCCCTGTGCCGCGTTCGCCAATAATGAGAACGGGCCGGTCGATTCCTGCTAACAATGACAGGTGATCAAGGGCGGCCGTCAACGCGGGCGACTGGCCAATCATGGTCTGAGGTGCCGTTCTCATGGGGTTCAAAATACCAATAACAGGTCATTAAAACCACTTTATAACGGTAAAAAAAACCATTTATCTGAATGGGCCCAGGAAGCCAGAACCATAACTCGTTGAATTTAATAATTATTTATATTTTGGCACGCGGATCGCTATCCCTAATGTGAAGGCGCCGGGTTGGCCGGTTCCTCGAAGGGCGAGACGCCCACTGATCAATGGATTGAAAGGAGTACCAAAGAATGGATGCGATTGACGAACGGTTTGCGGTTTACACAGTGGTTTTGTTTCTTTGCAGTGAAATTGCATTGATGGCAGGCGTCGCGGCGGGTGCAGTGACCTTTGCTGCCCTCGCTGCCGGTATTGAGCTGTCGTATTGGCTCGGGCGTGTCATGGAGGACGGCGGTCAGCTGGGCGCCGCCAACATTAAGGGAGAGTAATCATGGGTATCTTTTCACGCATGTCGGACATCATTAATTCGAACATCAACGCACTGCTCGACAGTGCGGAAGATCCGGAAAAAATGATTCGTCTGATCATTCAGGAGATGGAGGATACCTTGGTTGAGGTGCGTAGCTCCTCGGCCAGGGTCCTCGCCGACAGAAAAACAGCTGAGCGCAAGCGCGGCCAAATCGCGCTTGAGGCGTTGGCTTGGGAGGACAAGGCGAAGCTCGCTATTAGTAAAGGCCGTGAAGACCTGGCTCGGGCGGCGCTTCAAGAAAAGCGTGTTATCGAGCAGGAGTTGGATGTCGTGGCCAATGAGCTCGCCGCAACCGATGATCATATCGATCAGCTCAATGAGGAAATCAGTCAGTTGCAGCAAAAATTGTCGGACGCAAAGGCAAAGCAGAAGGCGCTGTTGATACGATCAAAGACGGTTGAGTCGAGAATGGCGGTCAAGCGTCAGGTCAATCGAAGTGAGCTCGATCAGGCTTTCAATAAATTCGACAAGTTTGAGCGTCGGATGGACAACCTGGAAGGGGAGTTGGAGGCCATGGATTTAGGGCGAGAGGGTAACCTTGCCGCGGAGATTGAGGCGCTGCAACAGGACGAGTGGTTATCAGAAGAACTCGATCGGCTCCGTGAGTCAATGGCCAAGGAAAAGGGGTCGGTAAAATGACACCGTGCCCAGGGATGAAAGCAGCCTCGGGTCGCTTTACACTGACCCTCAGGATGTTAGCTGGCAGGGAGCCACATTATGGGACTTGAATTTTTCTTTGTGCCGATGGTGCTGTTTATGGTCATCGTTGCACCCATCTGGATTGTTATGCACTACCGGAGTGTCAATCGCTCCAGCCGAAGTTTAAGTGATGACGATCGTGAATCGATAGATACCATGTTGGTGACGGTTGATAAGCTCAACGAACGTATCGTGTCGTTGGAAGCGATTCTCGATGCAGATCATCCAAATTGGAGGCAGCAGGAAAACACGAGGGGAGAATCATGAGACGGAATTCAAGACCAGGATTTGCCGCCAATCGCAGGCGTGGGTGGGGTATGGATCTTTATCGCAACCGGTCGGCTGGATGGATTGGTGGGGTTTGTGCAGGTCTGGCCGATCACTGGGGTGTCGCGACCTGGATGGTAAGACTCGGCGCTACTGCGATGCTGATCTTCACGGGCTCGCTGGCGTTTTGGGCCTACGTTGCCGCATGGTTTTTGATGGCGCCACGGCCCTCGCAATGGGATCAGAGTGCGGATATAGAAGTGACGATGGAATACGATGAAGATCGGCATACCTACCGCAAGCGCACGGTGTTCCATTACCCCGACGCGCCCTCGGATCGGTTGCGCAAAGCCCAGGAGCGCTTGAATGAGGCGCTAGGTCGGGTGGAGTCCATGGAGCGCTACGTAACATCGCGACGCTATGATTTAAATCGGGAATTCTCGCGGCTCTGATAGGTCTCGCCCAAGCTCTCTGAACGCTTTGGCTGTTCAAGTTGGGCGCTTCAGGGGTGATTCAGGGATGAGCTGAGAATCCGTTTACCGGGATAGCGTCCTTCAACGCGCCTCGCGTTCTCGACGATAATTTCGCCGCCCACAATAACCCATCGGATACCTTCAGAGGGTTGGTAGGGTGAGCCGTAGGCCGCCCCGGGCGCTATTTGATCCGGATCAAACAGGACCAGATCGGCATCGGCTCCGATTTGAACCCGTCCCTTGCGTTTGAATGCGGGGGAAGATTTTTCCAGCCATCGCGCCGGATTGATCGTAGCCCGACCAATAGCGTCGATGAGGCTCAGCACCCCGCGGTCGCGGGCATAGTGGCCCAGCAAGCGACTGTAGGTGCCAGCAATATTCGGATTAGTTTTTTGGGACAGACTCATAGCCGGCAGCGCGTCAGAAGAGACAATCATGTCTGGCCATTGCAATGCTTGTTCAATCCAGGTCTCTTTTACGTAGTGATGGTTCACCATTCCGTGGGGCTGTTCTCTTTGATAGCGCTTGAAACTCTCTTCCGTCAGCCACTCCCCGGTTTCTACCCACTGTATGTCGCTATAGTCGATATCAAAAATTGCGCGCCAGTCCCGCAGACGAAACACATCGGCGTTAATGCCGGTCCCGCCAGCGGGCCAGGACAAGGTCTCGGTCGTAATCTGCGCCCCAGCCTCGTTCGCGGCGTCAATTTTTGCCAGCCAGTCCCCCAGCCCGGCCATGGCTGAATGGGTAATGTGGCAAATCAGCGTTGGCGCTTTCGTCTCGAGCGCAAGTGTTAGCACCTCGTCGAGTCCGGCGGCATCCCCGGGCATCCCGCGACGAACATGGACTGTAACCGGTTGCTGAAAAGATCCTGCGGTCTCAAAGATGATGCGCAGCTCCTCGTCACTGATGGCGTTGGTCATGTAGTCAAGCAGCACGCCAATGCCGAGGCCCCCGCGCTGAAGGCCCTGCTCAAGGTGGTGACGAATCTCTTCGAGTTCTGCGGGTCTGGCAGGCGTCGTCCAGGCTTCGATGGGGAGCTGTGCCGGATTCCTTCCGGTAAAAATATAGGGCTGATTCAGATCGTTAATGACCTTCCAGCGGATCGATGCGTGGGAAACGGATGCTCCAAAGTTGAGCTGCGCGCCCCCTGTGAAGTGATCTCCGTAGGCAGAAACCGGCCAAGCCCCAGCCTCGAGGTCAAGTTGGGTTGTAATACCGTCAAGCAGACTCAGGTGCTGGCCGAGACGCGTCGGTGAATGGCTGTGCAGGTCGATGAAGCCGGGCGATAACACCAGACCTTCGGCGTTAATGTTCTGCGTCCCTGATATTTCATCCTGCGTGATCGCCGCGATGCTGCCGCTGCGTATGCCTACATGGCGAACAGCATCCAGACCGGTTTCAGGGTCGATGACCCGCGCCCCCAAAATGACGATATCGTAATTCGATGGGCTGCCGGTGTCGGCTGCGGTCCCAGTTTGTGTCGCGTGGGCGCCTGCACTGGTAACAACCAGGTAGAGTAGGGTAGACAGGAGGTGTGTTATGACTTTCATCGCTATACTCGTTTCATGGGCGCCAGTTTGCGGCGCCCATTTCTTCACGCCAACACAGTCTTAAGGGTATAGCGCGTTATGCCCGGTTGTACAGCCAGCTATGAGTGATCGCCATGCAAATGCTTAAACCTGTTTGTGAATCCCCGGAGCACGGAGACAAGCCATTCTTGGTTTTCGCCCACGCCAACGGCTACCCGCCAGAGGCATATCGCGCACTGTTGGAGCCGCTGTGTGATGATTTTGCGGTTTTCACGGTTGAGCATCGGCCGTTTTGGTCCGCGGAACCGCCGCCCACCTATTTCTCTTGGCAACACTACGCCGATGATTTGATCGGGACTATTGAGAGGGCGGCGCGAGGACCCGCTATCATGGTTGGCCACTCGATGGGTGGGGTAGTCAGCCTGCTACTTTGCCTGGCGCGGCCTGAGCTGTGTAGCCGACTGGTACTGATTGATCCGGTGTTGGTGCCCTATGGATTTTGGTTCGCAAATCAGGTCCTCATGAGATGCTTCGGGCGCAATTTGCCTATGGTCACCAAGGCCCAAAATAGGCCGCACGACTTCGAGTCCTATCAATCGGCCTTCGACTTTTATCGGCCCAAGCGCCCTTTTAGTGGGATCAGTGATGATGTCCTCTGGGATTACGTGAGAGCGGGCCACGCTCAGGATGGCGCTGAGGAATCAGTCTCTCTCCGCTGGCTGGGAGCCTGGGAGGCCTGTGTCTACCGATCCGCCCCAAGCGTGATACATTCGCTTCGTAAAATACGTCAGCCAACCTGTGGCATCGTAGGGAAAGATAGCGACGTGGTGCGCCCCGAGGCCAGAGCGCGTTGGCGCCAGGCCATGCCCAACCTTGAGCTCAATACGTTGGAAGGCGGTCACCTTGTCCCTCTCGAGCAACCACAGGCCTGTGCCAACTTGATCCAAAAGTTTTTACTCGCCAACGCATAGAGGGCGGGGACCGTTGGAATCGCCGACGGTGGTGCAAGCAGGGCATCCTTGCTGCGTCTGGAATCATGTAGAATGCGTCAGCAAGGGTGAACACGACAGGGAGTCAGGATGAGTAACCTTTTGATTATTGCCGATATCGAGGACAAATGCCTCGCGACGCCTCGCGGACTTCAACTCGCGGAAGCTATGGATTTAAAGCCAGAGATCGTGGCTTTTGTTTTTACCGATCTGAAGCGATTAAAGCTCGATCCCAAAGCGAAGGCAGCTATCAAGAAGCAAATTATTGCAGAGCGCCGGAACACTCTGATTAAGCGGGTCGAAAAATATGCGGGCTCTGCTCAGGGCGTCAAGATCAGCGTCATTTGGTCCGAGGATGTGGCGCCGTGGATATGCAAGCGTGCATCTGACGATTACGCGGCCATCGTAAAAACTCGACATCAGTCAGAGTCCATTGGGCACCTATCGACGGACTGGCAGTTACTAAGAGAGGCGCCTGTCCCTTTGCTGTTGGTCAGCGATAAAAAATTCAAAAAGAACGCTGTCATTATGGCGACGGTAGATTTAGATGCCTCAAGCCGTGAAAAACAAAATCTGAATGTAGAAGTGCTTCTCACCGCCCGACATTACGCCGAAATGCTTGAGGCAGAGTTGACCGTGTTGTGTGTCATTGATGTGCCAACAATTTTGTCTGACCTAGACCTGGTTGACCCTAAAACCTACGCAAAAAATCGGCAGTGGGAGCTGCAGCCGGTTGTTGAAAAATTGGCAAAGGACTCTGGTCTGCCCCTCAGCGTTTTTAAATTGAAGCGTGGTCCTGTGGCGAAGACGATCGTCTCGGAAGCCAATGCCAAGCGTGCCCGGCTGGTGGTCATGGGTACGGTTGGCAGGCGCGGAGTTAAAGCAAAATTACTGGGCAATACCGCTGAGGACGTTCTTAGTTTGCTGCGTATGGATACGTTAACCCTGAAACCCTAACGCCGGGACATTGAACTGTAATCGTTTGCTCCTATCTAGGATCATGATGCTGTAGAGCGCATAAAGGTGACATAGCAGCTGATGAAAACAACTCCCATCACACAGCTAATCAAAGAGTTAGATGAGCCAGCTATGTATCCGCGTGAGCTTAGTTGGTTGAACTTCAACGCCCGGGTGCTGCAGGAGGCGCAGGATCCGGGCGTGCCGCTTATTCAGCGGGTGCGTTATCTTGGGATTTTTTCAAACAATCTGGACGAGTTCTTTCGCGTGCGTGTCGCCGAGGTACGCCGCTGGATTTCGCTGTCGACGGGCCAGCAAAAGCAGCAGGCGAAAAAACTGCTGGAGGCAATCCAGTTTCAGGTTATCAGCCTCCAAGAAGAGTTTGACGCGACCTATTCTGGGATCCTTCGGGAGCTTTATAAAAAAGGTATCTTTCTGATAAATGAACGTCAGCTAGAACCTCATCAGTTGGAATTTGTTCAACGTTTCTTTAACGACAAAGTGTTACCAGAACTAGAACCTATTCTTCTGCGCGATGATCAGCCCATCCCTCTTTTGGCGGATGAATCGCTTTATCTGGCAGTAGATCTTGAAACTAGTCAGGGGTTGCAGTACGCCCTCCTTGAGGTGCCGACAGCCGCGCTGGGGCGTTTTATTGAGGTGCCCAAGCGGGGCAAGAAACATAGCCGTGTGTTTATCGCGCTCGACAATATTATTCGGGCCTGCTTGCCTCAGGTATTTCGCGGAGTTTTTGAGATAAACGCGAGCGCAGCGTATTGCTTCAAGTTTTCGAGGGATGCTGAGCTGGAATTGGATGCGAGCATCAACGAAAGTTTGATTGAAAAAATGGCCTCAAGCCTCAAGCAGCGACGGCGCGCCGATGCGGTACGCTTCGTTTATGATGAAAAGATGCCATTGCGATTGTTGGATCACCTGCGCAAGCGCTTTGGTTTTGGTAAGTACGACAGCCTGATCGCGGGTGGGCGCTATCATAATTCCAAAGATTTCATCAATTTTCCCAACGCGGGCCCGAAGTACCTCGAATTCAAGCCGCTGCGCCAAATCCGAATAGACCGTCTCGAAGATGACGCGAGTTTGTTTGCAAACATTCGTGAGAAGGATGTCTTTCTTTATTATCCCTACCACCCCTTTGAATACATCGTGGATGTTTTAAAAACTGCTGCCTTGGATCCCGACGTACTTGCGGTAAGGATTTGTTTGTACCGCGTCGCGAAAAACTCCCAGGTGGTGGATGCGCTCATTAATGCCAAGAACAATGGCAAGACTGTTCAGGTGGTGGTGGAGCTCGCCGCTCGGTTTGATGAGCAGGCGAATATCACCTGGGCACAGCGCCTGACCGATTCTGGGATTGAGGTGATCTTCGGCATTCAGGGCTTAAAAGTGCACAGCAAGATCTTTCTGATTGAGCGTCAGGAAGGAAAAGAGCTCAAGTATTACAGCCATATCGGCACGGGCAATTTCAACGAGAGGACGGCACAGCTCTACACAGATTTTTCACTGCTGACGTTTGATCAGCAGATAGGCCGTGATGTGGCGCAGGTGTTTGAATTCCTGAAATACAATTACCGTCGTCCGGAGTACCAAAAGTTGTTGGTGTCTCCCCACAGCTCTCGGCCCGGGCTGTTAACCATGATCGATCGGGAAATTAAGAACGCAAGAGATGGTTATCGGGGGCTCCTTTTTTTCAAATGCAATAATCTCGTTGATCAGGAGCTGACTCAGAAGCTTTATGAGGCCAGCCAGGCGGGCGTTGAGGTCAGACTGATTGTCCGGGGAATGTGCCAGATAAAGCCTGGCATTAAAGGCCTCTCAGAGAGCATAAAAGCCATCAGTATTGTTGATCGATACCTCGAGCATCCGCGTGCCTATGTGTTTCATAATCGTGGTAAGCCGAAGTACTACATTGGTTCGGCTGATTTGATGACGCGTAATATCGACTTTCGTGTTGAGGTTCTGTGTCCGATCCTCGATGCCGACGCGCAGAAAATTCTCCAGGACGTTCTCGACCAGCAGTGGTATGACAATGTGAAGGCCCGGATTCTCGATGCCGATCAGCGCAATCGATTTCGAATCCAGGAAAAGCGTGCGCCTACGATTCGGTCTCAGGAAACGATCCATCGTTATCTCGCTACCGGGAAGCTTCCTCGCTATCCTAGATCAACGATGAACCAAGCCTCCAAGCGTAGACGGAAGGGGTAGATCTCGTGGCCTTGGGAAGTCTACTCACGCTGTTGGACGACATAGCGACGGTGCTTGACGACGTCTCTGTCATGACCAAGGTCGCCGTCAAGAAAACCGCCGGCGTGCTTGGGGACGACCTCGCGGTCAATGCGGAGAAAGTGCTTGGCGTAAGGCCCGAGCGCGAGCTTGCTGTAGTTTGGTCGGTGGCAAAGGGCTCCTTCAGAAACAAGTTCATTCTCGTACCCGCCGCCATGCTGATTTCTTTGTTTGCGCCGAGTCTTATCACGCCGCTCCTTGTTTGCGGCGGGCTTTACCTATGCTTTGAGGGCGCAGAAAAGATTCTGCATAGGGTCGGTGGAGTGCATACCGAAGACGAACTGGGCGCGGTAGCAGATCGGCTGGCCGGTTCCCCCGAGGACTTGGTTGCCTTTGAGCGGGACAAGATTAAAGGGGCTATCCGCACTGACTTCATTCTGTCGGCCGAAATCATTGTGCTTACCTTGGGTGTAGTAGAGGCAGAGCAACTCCTCATCCAGTTGTTGGTCCTGTCGGGTATCGCAACGCTGATGACAATTGGCGTGTATGGTCTGGTGGGAGCGATCGTCAAAATTGATGACGCCGGCCTGTTGTTGCTGCGCCGTTCAGGAAATACCGGCGCTGCCAGGAGTCTGCGCGCGCTTGGCAGAGGGATGCTGTGGTTCGCTCCCCGCCTGATGAAGACGCTGACGGTGGTCGGCACTCTGGCCATGTTTTTGGTGGGTGGTGGAATTTTACTGCACGCGAATCACGCACTAACCGTTTTGGTGGAGAGCTGGTCGCTCGGTCTCAGGCCTGTTGCGTGGATGGGGCCGATGGCAGTCGGTGGCGTGCTGGGATTAATAGCAGGCGTCATTTTGGTCAAGGTATGGGACGCGCTGCGTGTCCTTTTGCCAGGTCAGCGCGCAAAGTAGCAAATTTCCATAGGCAGCCCCTCCGCATCTTTGCTTGGTTGCTTCGGTAGAGTCCTTAGGTGACCACCCTTGGGCATCACAGCGAGGCAAATAGCGTCCAAAATATCATCAGGGAGAAGGTGCTTACGCAGTGTTTGTCGCAGGATTTCGTCTACTAGTATGGGAACCCGGCTGTCCTGGGCCGAGAGAAGTTTTAGCCTCTCTTCAAATCCTTCCAGGGTCTTTTTTTTGTGAGACAACGCCCCTGCGTTCAACCCGTTGAAGGCCACTTCAGGATGGGCTTCTCGTAGCTTTCCTCGCCACCGCGAATTGTTCCGCAGCAGCGTATCGACTTCCCGAATCTTGGGGAGAATGAAAAAGCTTTGCTTGCTAATACCGCGACCACAGGCTTTGCGATGGCGGATATTTGCCTCCTCATAGTTGGCGGCCGTGAGGACACTGCGTACCGGGGTGGGAAAAACGGAGCTTGAAAACCCACGGCCTAACAGCTGCCGTGCAGCAGTATCACACTCCCGACGCGCACCAGAACTCAGGCCGATGGGGATATCGATGAAGGCGCGCTCACAGTGATGGTGGGTTAGCAGGGTTTCAATGGATTGTTCGAGTCGCCAGAACATACCATCGGACCCCTGCCAGACCCCGAACCAGCCCAGCTTGCAACCGTCTATTCCCAGTGTGGTCAAAGTCTGCCCTAACGTTTAGATAACGGGCAAAGAGTAGCTGACTAGAGGAGCATCTCAAATAACAACGTGGCCGCTTGGAGGCGCGGCCAGCTGAGGATTAGCGTAAATCGTCGGTACGAATGTTGTAGAAGGCGCGGGTGGAACCGTCTTCCTGCAGCTTCAAATACTCGGTTTTGTCGGGGTTGGCGATGATTATTTCGACCTGTTGGAATAGCGGACGTCTGACAAAAGTGACGGTCCAGCCAAACTGCTCTTTGGAAGTCAGCGTCACGTTTTGTTCAAAGCTCAGTAGTCTGTTTAAGTCTCCAGGTCGGGCAGTTTCGCGCCCTCGCCGATCGCTGACATTGAACGCTTCCTTTTCTGCCAAGGATCCCGGTACTTGCATGCTTTATCTCCATCATCAAAGTAGGCATTTACCCTTGCCGATCGTTGGTTGCCAATAAACCAAGCGACACTTCACTCTAGAGGCTTCAGAAGCGGGGTTAAAGCGGCGATATTTCGAAGTGTGAGCTCGGTCACAGAAAAATTTAGAGCAGCCAGGGCTCTATTTGAGCGGCATTGGCTATGACAACTTGCTGTGCTCTGGGATCATCCAAAGGTCCACCGGTGTGAACATTGAGCAGCTGCAAGAGATAGCTCACCAAGCGGGCTCGTACCCGTACCTGTAGTTGGCCATCACACATGCCATAGTCAACGGCAACGACCTCTCGCTGGTCCGGGCTCAGCCGGGGATCGGGTATCAGTTGAAGGTCGACAAATCGATGCCAATCGCGGTCTTCTGCCGGGTCAATCCGTGTGTCACCAAGGAGCTCGGGCGTACCGCGGAAGCGGCTTAAGACAAAGTCTCTGAAGTCGCGATTTTTTTCGCACCAGCCTCGGACGTGCCAACGCAATCCAGTCCATACCAGCGTGTGCGGAGCAATGATGCGTCCTTCCCGGTCTGGGTTGTTTAGCGAAACGTAATCGACTTCGATGCGTTGTCCTTCACGGGCCGCCTGCATCAGCGGCCGAAGCGTGTCGGGGGACACGGGTCGTACAGGGGGCGACAGGACATCGACCTGATGCGTCGGTAGGGCTATGTCGCTGAAAGTTTGGTGGAGCTCGCTGCGATGAGCCAGTAGTTGCAGATACTCCTCGGAGAGTCCGCGGGTGACCGCGGGTACAAAGGTCGCGGCGGGCTCATAGCCTTTGAGATATTTGTTGTAAACAAGGTTTCCCACGCCCACTTCGCGGTTGTATACATTGATGTCTTTACTGGCCTGTTGCCTGCCAATACCAAAGGTTTCCACCAGGTGGCGTGTGGTCAGGCGGCCTTCCCAGAGCGCGACAAGCTCAATAAATCGGTAGCGGGATAGCAAATCCCAGCGGTAGGGGAGCTGTTCGCTCATGCGCTACAGCGTATCGAGGATCAGCTTTATGTCCTCGATAGTCGTCCGTGGATTGACAATGCAAAAGCGCAGCACGGTTTCGCCGTCATGTTTGGTGGTAGTCACAAAGGCGAGGCCGTCTTCCAGCAATTTTTCGCTCCAAGCCGTGTATTGTGCCGGGCTCCACCCCGGGCGGCGAAACACGCAAATCGATAGGTGTTGCTCAACCACCATCTCAAGCCTGGGATGGTTCTCGATCATGCTGGCTGCTTCCTTTGCCACATCGATCGTTTTTTCCACTGCCTCGGTGTAGGCCTGGGTGCCGTGGGTCGCCAGACTAAACCAGAGCGGCAGCCCGCGCGCACGACGTGACAGGTGATGCGCGTAATCGGAAGGATTCCACACGCCGTCATAGAGGACTTCGAGATAATCGCCTTTTTGCTGGTGGGCACGGCGAGCAGTCGCGGGGTCCCGATAGATTAGTGCGCAGCAATCGAAGGGGGCAAATAGCCACTTGTGAGGATCCACGATGAAGCTGTCGGCCCGCTCGATGCCGTTGAAATCGTTCCTCACCGAGGGGGCCGCCAAGGCGGCGGCGCCATAAGCTCCATCGACGTGCATCCACAACCCATATTGCTCGCACACATCCGCGATGCCAGCCAAATCATCAATGATGCCGAGGTTGGTGGTGCCGGCGGTACAGGCAACTGCGAACAAACGTGACCGGTCCGCAGCTGATAGTGCACTGATGGCGTCAGCCACGTCTTGGCCAGTCAATCGATGTCCCCCGGTCTCGATCAGGTCGGCATCCATGACGTGGGTGGCTTGGGCGATGGAGGCGTGAGCTCCGCGGGAGGAAATGACTAACCCTCTGACCTGCCGCTTATCCTCGTGAATACGTCGCCATTCGTGGCGAGCTGCTGTCAATGCGGACAAATTGCCGGCCGTGCCGCCGCTGACGAATACGCCGCCCGCCTCTGCGGGGAATCCCGCGAGGTCGGCTATCCAGCGCAGAGCCTGATTTTCAGCGTAAACGCCACCTGCACCCTCGAGCCATGTGCCGCCAAAAATACTGGAGGCACCGACGACAAGGTCAAAAAGTGTGGCTGCCTCGGTGGGGGCCGCGGGAACGAAGGCGAGCAGGCGAGGGTGGTCAACCGAAATGCATGCAGGGGCCAGCACGTCGGTGAATAAACGGAGGGCTTCCAGCCCACCGAGACCTTCAGGTGTGACCGTCTGACCGACCATGGCTTGTAGTTCGGCTTCAGGTCGCGCCGCATCAAGAGTGGGGGGGTCCATTCGCACCCGCTCTACGGCATAGCGAATAATGGCTTGGGTGAGCACTTCCATGTCTTTGTTTAGTTCATGCACAGGCTAGTCCTTGAGTCCCGAGTGGTCCTAGGGTTGCAATTGCCAGCAGACATTATTCCCTGTCCTTTGCTTGGCGCAAATACCCATTAAGTGGAAGCAGAGCGGGCAGGAGCTTCCCTAGTCAGTGGCACTCCGAACAAGCCAATAACGCCACATACCAGCATGATGTTGGCGGTGGGGATGAGCGACCCGTCGTAGTAAATCCCCGCAAGAAAGCCCACTAACGCGGCGATTACAGAATGTAAAAACCCGTAAACGGCAGAGGCAGCCCCGGCGCTTTTCGGAAATAAAGACACTGCGCCCATCGCCGCATTGGCGGAGGTCAAGCCAATACCAAAAAAAATAAGACAGGAGCTCACAGCGAGTCCCCAGGCATTGTCCAGTCCCGCTGGTGCCAGCGCACGCTGGCTGATGGCTGCGAGCAGTGACAGTGTGATACCAAGAGTCATCACCCGGTGCATGCCCAAATACATGACGAGGCGCGAGCAAAGTAGGGCGCCCGCCATGAATCCCGAAACGGAGGCCGCAAAAGCATAGCCAAAATACGCTGTTGGCAGCGCAAAAACGTCGCGCATGAAATAGGCGACAGTGGAGAGGTAGGCGAGAATGGCGGCGTAAGTCGCCGTTCCGCAGATTTGGAATCCAATGAATTGACGGTTGCTCAGACAGGCTGAAAATAGTTTAAGGACTGGCAGCAGCCGAATACTGCCCTGGCCAACAGCAGGTGCAGATTCTTTGAACGAGCGCAGACCAAGC
>CBFHQV010000028.1:0-25980 GCA_965658055.1 Luminiphilus sp.
GCGTCACTACTGTAGATCTATGAAAAAACGGGTTCTGCTACCGCGCGCCCTTCCCCGCGAAAAGGGGCAACGCGCCCGGCGAGGCCCGGGTGGGTGGCACCAGCAGCGGGAGGGTGGGGATGTTTTGTTCCTTCTCGCGAAGATGTGCCAGGATTCTGTCGAGGGCCTGCCCCGCTGTATCGGGCATGATGTCCTCATCTTCAATACACGCAATGACCCTGACCGAACCACCGCAGCGGCTGCAAACCTCAATGTCTATGTTGAAGACGCGCTTGAGCCGTTGTGCCCAGGTCATTGCCGCATGTCGCTCAGCGGCTGAGCGGACTTCTGCATTGGAAATAGGCTTGACGCCTTTTCCGCGTTTGGCTGGTGTAACCAGTCCGCGCCATCGGTGATTAGGGGCAAGAACGCCATGGTAGCGGGTGAGGTTGACCCTGGGTTTGGGCACGAGGGCCGCCAATCGCGCAATGAAATCCACTGGATCGAATGCCACCTGGGTCGTCCCGTCCCGGTAAGGCGTCTTCAGGGTATAGAGAACCTTGCCGGTAGAACTGAGCGAGAGGCGAGGAACGGCAACGGCAGGACGGGCGATGTACCGAGAGCCTGCCCCGCTTTATCGGGTACACAACCTCTCCCGCTTGTCCTTCTGATGCCCTTCGCAGCTCACCCCCGCGTGTAGTGAGAAGCCATTGGCCTTGGCCACCCGCTCTAGTGCGGGATCAGGTCGGTCCAGTGGCCGGATGGTGCGGATCATAAAGGCCTTGCGCCCCTGCTGCGGGCCGACGGCGATCCGGTAGGAGACGGAACTGCCCAGGATCTGGGGCATGGGCACTACCCCTGAGCACGTGGCAGCCATGGTGGCGGCACTGAAAGCGAATGAGCGAGGAGATTTGAATCCCGACGCCATGCTCGCAGCACTGGGTAAGCCGTGGAAAAGTCTCTCCGAAAACGGTAACTCAGGCACCGGCACGCGTAAGCGCGGCCGGCGCAAGAGAGACTAAGAGCTCTGGGGCTCTCCTGTCATCACCGCTCAGAACTCGAGACGAACTCGTAATCCAAGATTACGGCCAGGCAGTGGCACCTGATCCTTCACAAACGACGCGTGATTGCGGGCCACTTCATCGGTCAGATTCCGGGCGAATGCTGTCAACGTCAAGCGCGTCGAATCGTTGAAACCATAGGACCAGGATGCATCCGCGTTCACTAATGTAAAGCCGTCAGTGGTCGACTCACCGGGAGCCACGTTGGTTTGTCGTTCCACATCCTTTACCAGCAGCTTGGCGGAGAAATCCTCAAGTATGTAACGCGCTGTGAACATGTTTCTCGCGGGCACGATGCGCGGCACGTCGCCGCCAGCGGTAAATTCCGCATCTACCTCATCACGACCCAGCGTGAGTTCGAGCTCACCGCGGGGGAGTTCAAAACGCTTACCGATCTCTATCTCATACCCGGTGAATTCCGCATCCTGTTGACGATACTCCGATAAGATCAGACCTCCATGATCAATGTGCCCTTCTTCGTGATGCTCACCTTCATGGTCGTCATCCATGTGAGCCTCATGCTCCTCATCAAGCTCATCACGGAGGTAGATATAATTATCGACCCGGTTGTAGTAAACGGAGGCAGAACCAAACCACCCGTGTACATCGAAATTAAAGGCCAAATCAATGTTGTTTGAGCGCTCGGTATCGAGATTGACGTCACCTATCTCGTATCGGCTGCTGGCCAAATGCTCCCCGTTCATAAACAGCTCGACCGCCGAAGGGGTCTTGCTCACACTGGCCAGTCCAAGCGACAGCGAGGCGTGCTGGTTGAGATCTCGTCGCAACGTTGCTGCGGCACTAAACACTTCATCACTGAAGGATGCTGGATCAAACACGACCTCGTCTTCATGGTGATCATCGTGGTCCCCCTCATGCTCCTCTTCGTGCTCACCCTCATGCTCGTCCTCACCTTCGTGGCCCTCTTCGTGGTGCATCTCTGCTACGAATCCATCGCGATCGACAAGATCGTAACGAAGGCCAAAATCAAGCGTGGCAAAACCCAGATCGTCAGAGCTGAAAAAGCCAAGGGTTGTCTCGGTGGAGTCAACCGGCGCCATGAATGCCTCTTCTCCAACGATGGAAATTTCTTCCTCGGCGTAGTTGAGTACAACCCGGCGAATTCGCTCACCCGCGCTAAGGTCTAACGATACGGATACCTCAGTAGCTTCATTGCTAAATACGGTGGGACCCTCAGCATGATCGTGGCCCTCATGGCCTTCTTCCTCTTCACCTTCAGCGTGCTGTTCAATGAGCTCGTAGTCTGTATTCTTCACTGCAAAATCGATGGAGTTCAGCAAAGGAAGCCCGGTGTTGAGTGAGCCGGTCAGCGCAATGATTTCTGACTGAGTCTCAGAAAAAATACGCTCCTCGCCGTGTTCTTCATGATGCTCCTCATGATGATCATCCTCATGCTCACCCTCGTGCTCTTCTTCATGCTCGCCCTCATGTTCACCCTCATGATCGTCTCCATGTTCCTCATGGGCGGCCTCTGAGTGAAAGGGGATTCCATAGGTGCTGCTTAAGTCGCTGTAGGAGAGACCAACATATCCCCAGTCGCCAGTGGTAGAAACACCAAACCGATGGGACGTTGTCGACACGTCAGAGTTGGCGAGCTTGTCCATGTCTCCATGACCTTCCTCATGCCCCTCTTCATGCTCTCCCTCGTGCTCTTCCTCGTGCTCTTCCTCATGCTCCTCATTGTGATGATCGTCGTGCATATCAAGCACAGCACCGGTGGGAATCTCGTAATTCCCCATGTCAGTATCTTGAAAGCTATAGGTGAGATTTAAGGCACCCACTTTTCCTCGCAATGACAAATCAACGACTTCACCATCGTTAACAGACTGGGCTTCCGCGCCCACAGAACCACTGAATCCATCCAGATCAGTCTTTGGAATGGTGTTGTCCACGACATTGACAATTCCTCCGACAGAGCCATTGGAGTACAACAGGGCCGAGGGACCGCGAACTATTTCCACCTGCTGAACGTCATTAAGACTGACATCCACCGCATGATCGGGTCCAAGGGCTGATACATCGCGGATGACCGTACCGTTATTGAGCACCTTGACCCGGTTACCGCTCATCCCACGGATGATGGGCTGTCCTACCGCCCCACCAAAATCCGCGGAAGAAACACCGAGCAGTCCATCGACATGTTCCCCAAGGGATTGCACGCCAGCTTCTGTGATTTGTTTGCCATCCAATACATGAATAGGCCGGGTGGCCGACGATTCGTTGATGCCGACAAAGGACGCCGTTACCACGATCTCTTCTAATAAGGTTTCTTCATTGCCAAGTACCGTGAGCGGTGTCACCGCTACAGTAACGAGAGCTAAAGCTGCTGCATGCCGCATGCTCGCCTCCTAAAATAAGGTTTCAGTGAACTTAAGGTTATTGAGGTTCAGCTGAGAGGCGGGGCACGAGCTCTGAAGGAAGAGGTTGACGCAACGGCGACTGCCGCGACCGGGGAGTGTGTCTCGGCGGTCTGGAGTATTACGACAGGGTGAACAACAACGCTTGAAGTCGCCGCGGATTGCTCGGCAGAGCAGTGGTGGCACTCAATATGATTTTGAGTATATCCACCAAGGGGATCATGCTCGATCGCATGAGCGGCGTTGCCGACGACAAACAGCATCGCCGCGCAAAGCACCAATCGAGCATATTGTTTATAGCCGCGAAGCGTCATCGTCAGACTGAACCCTTAGAATCAGTCACCATCGTGGGGCGAGGATAGACTAGTTCAAGCCACAACCGCAAGCTCACCGGCTATCAGTGGGTATCAATGCTAAAAAAGGTGCACCCGAACTGGATGTGGTGCTAGTCGTATGACAGCTCTGTCGCCTTCCCAGAAAACACGCGGTGTACGTAGAGGGTATAACCCAAAATCGCGGGTAGGGTCACTATTGCTCCCCAGAAGATGAATTGCAGTGACTCAGTCGCTGCAGCAGCCTCCCAGGGGGTCATGCGCCCAATCACGATATCGGGATAGATGCTATAGGCGAGGCCTATCACGGCCATCAGGCAAATCACCATAAGCGCCACGAAGATAAACCAGCCATAGCCGGCATGCAGGACTTGCGGCCGGCGCAGCATCCAGTCCATCCCTAAAATGGCCAAGCCGCAGCTCATGGGGATAGGAAGCAGACCGATAGCGTCAGGCAGTTTGAACCAGCGATCAGCAATATCCTGACTCACCAAAGGTGTGGCGATAGACACCAAAAGCAACGCAAATGCCATGGGGGGTAGCGCCAGCCGGCACCAGTGGGCGCGTTGCCCCTTTTCGCGGGGAAGGGCGCGCGGTAGCAGAACCCGTTTTTTCATAGATCTACAGTAGTGACGCCACTGAATAACAGATTGGTATAGGTTCCTGTGGGTTGCGGTCTGGAAACGACCACAAAAGATCGGCAATTTGGCCAATGCAAGCGCGATTTCAGCAAACCCCGCGGCCATCCAGCGATCAATTCCTGCAGAGCAGCGGGACTTTGGAAAGAAATTTTTTCCACTATATGCCGTTTGTTTTTCTTATACTTAGTAGGCATTCAGCTGGATCTTGTGTACAGGAGCGGATACTGGTCACCTCGCAGCGAATTGATGCTCGACCATCTGTTGTAACTGGGCTATGTGCTCTTGCTGTGACTGTACGATGGCGAGGAGTTCTTCTTGTTGGGAATGGAGTTGCGCTTCAAGAGCCGCCACTTGTTCCTCGAGTTCGATGTTGCGTGAGGCAGAGCTTCCGTTCGCGGAGCATCCCCAAGTAGAGCCATTCCAAATGAGGGCGAAGCCACTATCCTGGCCACAGTCAATGGTCGCAAGCGTGTCTGAGTCAGGCCCCCATCCGATATTTCCGCTTCCGTCTGTTTTTAATGTGTAGCCACTGTTTCCATCAATATTGGGAAAAGTGAGAGCACCCGTCGTGATCTTTCCCCTCATATGCAGATTAGCATCTGCAACACTATTTAGATTTTCTGATCCACTCGCCCGCCTTCCCAAGTAGACATCAGTGATTTCGTCATCGCCAATTTGAACCGTATTATTTGCTTGCACCTTTGCGTTATATCCAATTGCTGTAGCATTGCGCGTGTCACCACTCGATACGTTCGCCAAATAGCCAATTGCCGTGTTATTGGAGCCGTCTGAAACTATAGAAAGCGCTCTTGTGCCAACTGCGGTATTACCGCTCCCTGATGCGTTGTTTACGAGAGCAAGGTAACCAACAGCCGAATTCTGGCTGCCATTCCCGTTGGTAAAAAGGGAATACCGTCCGATAGAAGTGTTCTTTGCGCCGCTTAAATTATTTAACAGGGCGGAGTCACCCACAGCGGTATTTTCATCGGCGTCATTTCTATAGAGCGCCCGATAGCCACTGGCGGTATTGGCGTTGCCATTTTTGTTGTTGGTGAGCGCTGCGGAGCCCACTGCGGTATTGTTTAACCCGTTTGAGTTCCAATACATGGCCTGAGTCCCGACTGCCGTATTATCGCTAGCCAAGTTGAGGAATAGTGATTGCGCGCCAATGGCGACGTTATAGCCTCCGTTGATGTTGTGCTGTAAAGAAAGGTGCCCCACCGCAGTGTTCGCGCTGCCCAGTACATTTTCATAAAGCGCTGCAGCGCCCACCGCAGTATTTGAAAATCCGCTTGTATTGTTGTGCAGTGCTGTATGACCGCTACCGAGATTTAAAAAGCCATTCGTATTATTGGCTAGTACGCCATAACCAACAGCCGTATTTCCCGGGATTTCGTTGGGTCCTTCGTCTATGAGTATTTTTGCGTTTAAACCAGAGACGATGTCAGAAAAGTTTTGATTGATCTCGTCGGCGTCAGCAACCTCCGAGTTGGAAAATATGTTGGTTACGGCCATTGGCTGGGCGGTCACCTGTGAGGTAATAAGGACTAGGAGTAAAGTACTATATCGCATGATTTTTCCCCGTTGCTGAGTGAGCATAACTTATCAAATTTGTTTATTAACGGGAAAGTTCGGGTAACTCCTTTTGGCACAGCTAGGGTGAAACGCGAGGGGCGGGCCAGGCGTCCATCCGTCACCTTTGCCTTTTGTTAATAGGCACTCAAGGTGTTAGCGGGCATGGCGTCAGCGACCGAATCGGGGACGAAGAAGTCGCGGAAAAGGTCCGCCCCCGGCTCAACCGCATACTGATCGAAATCAGTGATGCCTTCCTCCCGTAATACGGCCTCATCGATGTAAAAGTTGCCCGTGCAGCTGCTCGAGTCCCGGCATAGGATTGCGTAGGCGGCATCGGCCATGATTGAGTCGAGACGACAGCCTTTCACCATCTCGTCATCGCCCAAGACGTTACGAATCGCCGCCGTGTCGATGGCGGTAAGAGGCCAGAGGGAGTTGACTGCAATTTTATGTGGAGCAAGCTCTTTACTCATTCTAAGGGTGCAAAGGCTCATCCCCATTTTGGCGATCGTGTATGCCACATGGGGGGCAAACCACTTTGCGTCCATGTCGAGCGGGGGGGGGCGAGATTCAGGATATGGGCGTGACTGCCGTTTTTGAGATAAGGAATGCAGGTTTTCGATACCAGAAAGGTGCCGCGGGTGTTGATCTCATTCATCAGATCGTAGCGTTTCATCTCGGTATCCAGAGTTCCCGTTGGGCTTATAGCACTGGCGTTATTTCAGCGCGGCAGCGCGCTAAGCAATTGACACAAAACGGAGAAATTGGTGGGTCGTGCTGGGTTCGAACCAGCGACCAATTGGTTAAAAGCCAACTGCTCTACCGACTGAGCTAACGACCCGAAAAGAGGTGCGGCAGCGCCGCGAGGGGCGTATGGTACTTATCCTGACCAAAAGTGCAACCTTCTCTATGCTGCGACCTTTTCACCTCGCCCTCCCTGCTGTTGATCTAAGCGCCACCCAAGCTTTTTACTGCGACTTACTCGGATGTAAGCTAGGTCGAACCGACGATACCTGGATAGATTTAGATCTCTTTGGCCATCAGGTTGTCTTTCACTACTGTGGTGGAGAAGGTCTTCCCGATCGCTATAACCCGGTGGACAAACATCAGGTGCCGGTGCCCCATTTCGGCATCATCCTGACTCCGGCGGAATTTGAGGCGCTGGTTGAACGGCTGCGAGGAAACGTCGATTTCGTAATCGAGCCATCGATCCGCTTTGCGGGCACCCCCGGGGAGCAGCGCACCCTGTTTTTCCGCGACCCCAATAACTACGCCCTCGAATTTAAAAGCTTCGCAGATGACCGCTTTATTTTCGAGCCCTTTGAAGCGTAGCTGAACTAAACGTAGCGAGTTGGATCTGGGACTCCGGCGTCCTCAAAGCCCTGACGACGCAAGCGGCAAGAGTCACACACGCCGCAAGCCAAACCGGTCTCGGTAGCCTGGTAGCAGGAGGTAGTCAAACTATAATCGACGCCCAACTCGACACCTTTGCGAATAATGTCTGCCTTGCTAAGGCTAATGATGGGCGTGACAATTTTGATGGGGTTGCCTTCAACCCCAGCTTTGGTTGCTGTCGCCGCCATGTTTTCGAAAGCCGCAATGAAGGCGGGACGACAATCGGGATACCCCGAATAATCCACCGCATTGACGCCGATATGAATTTCATCGGCTTCGAGCACTTCCGCCCATCCGAGGGCGATAGACAAAAACACCGTATTTCGCGCCGGCACGTAGGTGACCGGTATGCCTTGCGTAGGTTCAACGGGCACATCAATCGCATCGTCGGTGAGTGCTGAGCCACCAATACCGCGAAGATCTAATCCAACGGTTTTGTGGAGGGTGCCTGGAAATGCCTCAGCGACGCGCGCCGCCGCGAGCAATTCAGCGCGATGTCGCTGTCCGTAGTCGAAGGACAGCGCGTAACACTCGACACCTTGGCTATAGGCCAGCGCGAGAACGGTCGCGGAATCGAGACCTCCCGAGGTTAAAATTACCGCACGCTTAGTCATGGCCGTTAGTGTCCAGGCTCATCGTTCCACAGCAGCTTGTGCAACTGAAGCTGAAATCTGGCGTCAACACCATCAGCCAACATCCACTCGGCCAGCTCTCGGGGGCTTAGGCCGCCGTGAGTTGGCGAAAACAACACCTCACCCACGCGCTGCGCCAGTGAAAACTCGTCAATCTTGAAGCGAGCCCAATCGTAATCGGCTCTGCTCGCCACCACGAACTTTACCTGATCGTGTGGAGTCAAGCATTCTATGTTGTCCCACCGATTGCGATGACTCTCTCCCGAGTCGGGGCATTTCAAGTCCATCACGCGACTCACTCTTACATCGACCTCAGCGATGGACAAGGCACCACTGGTCTCAAGCGAGACCTCGCAGCCGGCATCGCAAAGAGCCGTCAAAAGCGGTAAACATTCCGGCTGTGCAAGGGGCTCTCCGCCTGTCACACAGACCCGGTTGCAGCCGAAGCCAGCGACTATATCCATCACCTCGGGTAACGAGATCAAGTCACCGCCGGCGAATGCGTACTCGGTATCACACCAAACACAGCGGAGGGGGCAGCCGGTTAATCGAACAAACACGGTGGGCAGTCCCACGGAGCGCGCCTCGCCCTGCAGGGAATGAAATATCTCGGTAATCCGCAGCTGCGCCACCGTCGATTCACCCGTCATGGACGTTAGAAGTTTTCGCTGAGGAAATCGGTCGCCAGCTGCGAGGCCGGATGCCCGGGGTACTCGGCGATAACCCGATCCAAATACTCTCGGGATCGCTCACTATTGCCCTTGAGGAAGTGCACTTTGCCCAGCTTGTACAGTGCATCCGGGATCTTTGCGTTATTCGGATACTGATCGAGCAGCAACTGAAAGCTCTGACGGGCAAGTTCTAGCTCCTGGGGATCAATTACAAGATAAAGTTCCCCCAACCAGTAGTGCGCATTGGGCGCATAGCGTCCATAGGGGTAATTTTGCAAAAACTTTTGAAAGCCCTCTACAGCCTCTGCAAAATTGCGCGTCTTAACATAACCATAGGCCGACTGGTAAGCAGCCTCCTCCCCCGGCTGAAGCGGCTGCATATTTGCGGGCGGCTCTGAAGCAACCGCGCCTGTTGTAGGCGTATTTGCAACACCACCCTGAGCGCCGGCGGCGGCACCCAAAGATACGGCACCCCCTTTTGACAGGTCCGCTATGCGGCGATCCAAATCAACGTACCGCTCCAAACTCTGTTCTTTCAATCGACTTATCTCAGCTGACTGCTGCTCGACCACACCATTAAGACGTCTAACCTCCTCCTGCAATTGTTGTAACTGGACAACCAGTGTTCCCATACTGTTGCTAACCATGGGGCCGGGCTGATTAACCGGATTGGGTGAAGCGGGGGATGTTTGACCTGAGTAAGGCTGGATACCAGGGGTATAACCAGCACTCTGGCTATTCAGAGTGCTCGGTTGATTAGCTGCTCTTTGAGCACCTTGGCGCTCGGCCTCAACATCAATGTAGTCTTGGGAAGCGGCTGATGTCGCGAGCAGCAATGCTGTAAAAAAGCCGGCTGAAGTCACCGGCTTAGTCAAGGCTTTCATGTAAGTGTTGAGCCTTATCTGAGCTCAACGCGGCGATTCTGCTGCCAGTTTGACTCACCAGAGCCATACGCAGCCGGGTTCTCTTCGCCATAGCTGATAGTTTCGATGCGATAACTCGGTACACCGTTGGCAACCATGTAGTCACGCACTGCGTTAGCGCGGCGCTCACCCAAGGCCAAATTGTATTCGCGAGTTCCGCGTTCATCGGTGTGGCCTTCGAGTCGAACGCTGGCATCGTTACCCAGCAGGGCTGCGATATGAGCGTCGACCGCGGTGCGCGCTGAGTCTGTCAACGCCGAGCTGTCAAACTCAAAGTAAAATACCGTACCCACAGCATCGGCTGCCTCTTGCAATGCCTGCTGTGCAGCAGCTGCTTCAGCTTGAGCGGCAGCGGCCTCGGCAGCGGCAGCCTCGGCAGCAGCGGCCTCGGCAGCAGCGGCATCAGCGTCACCGGTATCAGTATTTGAACAAGCAGCTAACACCAAAGATGCGAACAATATAGCGGCAACCTTGCCGCCGGCGGGGAATACTTTCATGACACGATCCTATTTTTGGTTTCCTCGGATTATAGATAACTGCTCGTTAACCGCAAGATAAATACAGCGGCCCGGACACTAGCATACCAGTAAATCACCGATTTGCTATCGCTCCAGAAAAGGAGACCAAGACGGCTCCTGCACTTCGCCATCTCTCGCGGGGAGATTAAAGCTCACGCCACCGTCTACCGCGACCGCACCAAGGATACTTTTACCCCCCCGCTTAGTGGCATAAAGCACCACCGAGCCGTTAGGCGCAATGCTTGGACTTTCATCAAGGCTAGTCGTGGTCAGTACCGTCAGACGCTCCGTGACCAGATCAAAGACGGCTATATGGTAGGCTCCATCTTGCTGGTGAACCAAAGCCACGTTCCTACCGTCCTGCGCTACCCGGGCCCGGGCGTTGTAGCGGCCCTCAAACGTGACCCGGGTAATTGCGCCGGTTTTTAACTCGTAGCGATAAATCTGGGGGCGCCCACCGCGATCAGAAGTAAAAAGAAGCGACTTCCCGTCCGGCATCCAAGTGGGCTCGGTATCAATCGCATAGTGCTCGGTCAATCGCGTCAATCGCTTGGAAGCCAGGTTCATCAAGTAAATATCGGGGCTGCCATCTTTAGACAAGACCATCGCCATTGAATTGCCATCGGGCGAGAACACCGGCGAATTGTTAAGCCCCTTAAAATTGGTGAGTTGCTCTCGCGCACCGGTACGAAGATTCTGTCTGTATATGGCCGGACGCGACGTTTCAAAAGAAACGTAGGCCACTTCGCTGCCATCGGGTGACCAAGACGGCGCGAGAATCGGTTCCCGACTTTCCAGCAGAACAATCGGCCTTGCACCGTCAGAATCTGCGAGGGTGAGCCGATAAAAATCCTTTGCCCAAGGGTTACGCATTACTGATACATACAAAAGACGCGTTGCAAACGCCCCGCGAATACCTGTGAGCTTCTGGTAGACCTCGTCCGCAACTCGGTGAGCAAGCATACGCAGCTCGGGTGCGACGCCAGTCACATTACCCGATGCAATCTGTTGCTGCCGAACGGTATCAAACAGCTCCCAATCAATACTGATATTGCCCGGCCCAGAGGGAGAGGCGCGGCCGATAAGCACGTAGTCGGTTTCAATCGCGCGCCAGTCCCGGAAAAAAATCTCCGCGGCTGTCGTCGGGTAACTCAGCATGTCTCGTCGGCTCACGGGCGCAAATTGACCGCTACGCGCTAAATCGGAATCAATAATCCGGGCAACATCGTCGGGGGACGTTCCGCTGCCAACCCAAGCAAAAGGCACTATCGCGATCGGCGTCGGGTTATCGATGCCCTTGGTAATCTCGATTTGTAGCTGGGCTTGGGCATGGTCAGTGAATACCAGGAGGGCAGCAACCAAGGAAGCTAAAAAAAGATGCATCAGTACCTCAAATCATCGGGTCTAAAAATCAACTGAAATCGGCGGAAATCACGCTCAAATAGGGCCCGCTCCAACTGCTTCACCTCTGGGAACCGACCTACCCGCTCGACAGCATTAATCGCACTCCGATCAAACGCATTGTCTCCACTGGAGGTCAAGACCGAGACACCCACCACATCTCCGGTTGGAACCAGTGCGATCTCAAGCACGGCAACCATACCATTGCGAGCCGACGGTGGCCTAGCCCAGCGCCCCACCACTGCCTGCTGAATGATCGCGGCAAGAGTATCGCTGATGCTACCGCTGACGCCCGCTTGAGCGGTTTGCTCGGAGGCCATTGCGGATTCAATTTCCTTGAGATTCTGTGCCGCTATGTCCTCAGTAGAGGGAGTTGGTTTTTGCACCTCTGCCGGCCTCTCAGGCACCGGCTCTATTGGCTTGGGTTGGGGCTTGGGTTGAGGCTTGGGTTGGGGTTTGGTTTCCTGCTTGGGTTTTGGTTTTGGCTGGGGTTTGGGTTTGGGTTTGGGTTTGGGTTTGGGCTTAAGTGTCTCCGCAGACACCAGCTGGGCTTTTATCGCTACCGGTTTTGCGACCCGTGCCTCAATGGTCGTGGGCGACTCCCAACGCACAACAAGGGTCGCTATCACGAGAGAGTGCAACAGAAGAGTGACCAGTAGCGGCGCGCCAAACCAAGATAGACGGTCTGCGGTCCCATTCACGGCGCTGAGGGCTCCTCCGTCACCAATCCGACGGAGGGCGCTCCAGCCTCCTGCAACGCCGTCATCAGGGTAACAACGATGCCATAGGCAACGCCTTGATCCCCCCAAACCAGCACCGGCTTGTCGGGGCTTCTGCGGAGCACTGCCGCCACTCGCTGCTTGACTGTGGTCAACTCCAAGGCTTGTTTTTCGTTACCCCCAACATTGAGGTAGAACTCGCCATCAACACTCACCGACACGATCAAAGGCTCGCTGTCCTGATTATCGACCGGCTCTGCTGCGGCATCTGGCAAATCAACTTTTACGCCCTGCATCAGCATGGGAGCAGTGACCATGAAAATAATAAGTAACACCAACATTACGTCGATATAGGGCACAACATTGATGTCAGCGACGGCGCGACGCTTTCTCACAACAATTATCCTTGCGCCCTGCGAGCACGTTGCGCATAGGTCTGGCGCTGCAAGATACCTGAGAACTCATCGACAAAGGTGTCATACCGGTTAATTAGACTGTCTGACCGGGCGGCAAACCGGTTGTAGGCCAGCACCGCGGGGATCGCCGCAAACAGGCCCATAGCAGTGGCGATTAGCGCTTCTGAAATGCCCGGGGCAACCGTCGCGAGGGTGGCTTGGGTGGCATTGGCGAGACCCCGGAAGGAATGCATGATTCCCCATACCGTGCCAAACAAGCCTATGTAGGGGCTGGTAGAGCCCACTGAGGCGAGGAACGGCAAGCTGGCCTCCAGTCGGTCGATTTCCCGCAGCGTGGCGACACGCATGGCTCGACGCGCGCCCTCAAGCACGGCATCTGCCTCAATATCGCTCTGTTGTGATAGCCGCGAAAACTCTTTAAAGCCAGCTCGAAAGATACTCTCCACGCCCGTGTGGACCACGCCGTCGGCGACGGCTTGATTGCCTTCGCGATAAAGCTCAGCGAGATCCACTCCAGACCAAAAATGCTCCTCAAAATTGATCAACTCCTCGCCCATTCGGCGATACAGCATCAGACGTCGGACGATCAGGTACCAAGAACTGACCGATGCCATTAGCAATAGCAACATGACGAGCTGGACAGTGACGCTCGCGCCTAGGATTAACTCTAAAATGCCTAACTCTTGGTCCACCCTGCTCTCCTATTGAAAGATTCAGCCGCCCTGCAGGTCTCTCCGCAACGATGCGGGTAACCGCTTTGGCTTGCCACTGGCCGTGTCGACCAGGGCAATAGAAATCTCGGCATCTACCAGACAATCAGGCCCGCGATAAACTCGCTGGACGAAAGCCAGAGTAGCAGCCCCGACTGAGGCGAGGCCCGCCGTGACTTGCAGCGCCTCATCCAACCGCGCCGGGGCCCGATATTGAACCGCTGCCTGAGTGACAACGAAAAGGCTATCAGGTCCTAAAAATGCTGGTTTATCGTAGCCCCTCGCGCGCATGAATTCGGTGCGAGCACGCTCAAAATATTTTAGGTAATTGACGTAATACACGATACCGCCGGCATCGGTATCTTCAATGTAGACCCTCACCGGAAGGGAAAATTCCCCGCTTACTCCGCTCACTGGTCCCAAGTTAATCGACCCCACCCCCGTCCGACCCGTCAAGATCCAGCGGCAGGCTCTGTGGGCCTGAAGCGGATGGTGGCTGCAATCCGAAATGGAGATAGGCTGATTTGGTCGCCATCCGCCCACGAGGCGTTCTGATCAAGTAACCCTGCTGGATAAGGTAGGGCTCGAGAACGTCCTCCAAGGTCCCGCGCTCTTCCGACAGCGCTGCCGCCAAACTGTCAATACCAACCGGTCCACCGTCAAACTTCTCAAGCAGCATCAGCAGGAACCGACGATCGAGATTATCAAAGCCCTGTTGATCAACATTGAGCATATCCAGCGCCTGCTGAGCTATGGCCTCGGTAATCTCTCCGTCACCTTTGACCTCCGCGTAATCACGGACACGACGCAGCAGGCGGTTGGCGATGCGCGGGGTACCCCGAGCTCGCCGCGCGATTTCCTGCCCTCCGGAGGGCTCCATGGGAATCTCCAAAAGCCCGGCTGAGCGGGCAACAATATGCGAAAGATCGTCGATATCGTAAAACTCCAACCGTTGCACGATACCGAAACGATCCCTCAGTGGAGAGGTCAACAGCCCCGCGCGGGTGGTGGCCCCCACGAGGGTAAAAGGTGGCAAGTCGAGTTTGATCGATCGCGCGGCCGGCCCCTCGCCGATCATGATATCCAGCTGATAATCCTCCATCGCCGGGTAGAGCACCTCCTCAACATAGGGACTCAATCGATGGATTTCATCAATAAACAGGACATCCCCCGGTTCAAGATTAGTCATCAGGGCGGCAATGTCTCCCGCTTTCTCCAGGACGGGGCCGCTGGTCGTTTTGAGTGACACGCCCATTTCGTGAGCGATGATGCTTGCCAGCGTCGTCTTACCAAGCCCCGGAGGCCCAAAGAT
The DNA here is from genome assembly GCA_965658055.1 of Luminiphilus sp. Classification (GTDB taxonomy): domain Bacteria; phylum Pseudomonadota; class Gammaproteobacteria; order Pseudomonadales; family Halieaceae; genus Luminiphilus. The sequence continues at coordinate 14,664 of CBFHQV010000028.1, forward strand.
CAGGGTATGGTCCAAAGGTTCCCCACGTTTCTTGGCGGCGGCGAGAAAGATCTCCATCTGCTCTCGGACCACGCGCTGTCCGAGGTATTCATCAAGCGTTTTAGGCCTGATAGCCCGATCGAGTTGCTCATCCTGAGTCGAAGCGGGTTCAGCCGCGACCAATCTGTCGGTTTCTATCGTCATCGTGTTGCCTTCGGTGCCGCTGCCTTGAGGGCTCGGCGAATCAGTTCTTCGCTCGACTCGGCCTCATCTGTATCCACCGAGGAGACCAATCTTGCGGCCTCGGGAAGCTTATAACCCAGCGCAACCAGCGCCTGTTCCGCTTCGGCACGGAAATCAACAGACACTGCCGAGACGGCGACCTGAGGACCTGCAGCAGCGGGCGCCAGCTCCTCGAGCCACTTGCCCGCTTTGTCGCGCATTTCGACCAGCAACCGCTCGGCGGTTTTCCTGCCAACACCCGGCAGCGCCACAAGCGCCGAAACATCATCTCGCTGCAGGCACTGGGAAAAAGCCCGAGCGTCCATACCTGACAGCAGGGCCAGCGCAAGTTTTGGGCCCACACCGCTCACTTTGATCAATTCGCGAAACAACCGGCGTTCCTCCTGTGCCAGGAATCCATACAGGAGCTGTGCGTCTTCCCGCACGACGAAGTGCGTGAGCAACGTCACCTCCTCACCCAGCCCGGGTAGTTCGAAAAGCGTTGTCATGGGCACCTGGATCTCGTAGCCGACACCGCCGACGTCCACCACGACATCGGGAGGGTGTTTGGCAATCAAGGTTCCGCGAATAATTCCGATCATAAAGCCTATCCTACCGCAGCCTGCCGCGACTGAGCGACGTCGCGGGGAGCCGCTTTAGGGTCTGACTGGCGTGAATGTGACACAGCGCCGCGGCCAGGGCGTCCGCCGCATCCTCTTTAGGCGCTGCTGGCAGGCCGAGCAACGTCTTCACCATATGCTGCACCTGTTCTTTGTTGGCGGCGCCGGTTCCCACCACCGCTTGTTTAATTTGTCGCGCTGCATATTCGTGGACGCTGATACCCCGCTGAACGCATGCCACCATTGCGGCTCCCCGAGCCTGCCCCAGTTTGAGCGCTGCATCGGCGCTGCGGGCAAGAAAGACCTGCTCGATAGCGAGTTCGTCGGGGGCGTGCAAATCAATGATTTCATTGAGCGAGGCAAAAAGAACACCCAGCCGGGCTCCCAATGGCTCGCTGACGGGCAAGCGAATGATGCCGCTACTCACATAACGCGGCTTGCCTTGCTCCACGCGCACGACGCCAAAACCCGTTTTCCGCGAGCCGGGGTCAATCCCTAGTATGGTTGCCATCGCTGCTCCCTTCCGATCGCCCTATTGTGACGGAAAGCGGACACAACGCCAGTGGGTCTAGCGCAAACTTACCGAGACTCAGGAGCACTCCCGGCTGACTGGCGCAAACGGATAGACAGGTCTCGCAATTGCTGCTCCGCAACCTGGCCGGGAGCGTCAGTCATGACGCATGCAGCGCTCTGAGTCTTGGGAAACGCGATCACGTCGCGAATCGACTGCCCACCAACCATTAGCATTACCAAGCGGTCCAGACCGAAGGCGAGACCACCGTGGGGTGGCGCACCATATTTCAAAGCATCCAGCAGGAAACCGAACTTTTCGATGGACTCCTCGGCATCAATACCCAAAATGTCGAATACCGCCTGCTGCATATCTTGCTGGTGTATACGAATCGACCCGCCGCCAACCTCGGTGCCGTTAAGCACCATATCGTAGGCCCTCGAAAGCGCGGCAGCAGGATCTGCCCGCAGCGCATCGACAGCGCAATTGGGGGCGGTGAATGGGTGATGCAGGGGGGTCAAACCTCCCTTACCGTCGTCTTCAAACATCGGGAAATCGACCACCCACAGGGGCGCCCAACCCGCCTGCACGAGCCCCAAATCTTCGGCGACGCGCAAACGAAGCGCGCCCAGCGCCTCATTCACCACCGATCGCTTGTCAGCGCCAAAGAAAATAATGTCGCCGTCTGCCGCAGCTAAGCGAGTCATGAGTTGCTCAACGACGGCGTCAGGCATAAATTTTAGAATTGGAGACTGCAGGCCCTCCACTCCAGCTGCTAGCTGATTGACCTTGATCCACGCCAATCCCTTGGCACCGTAAATACTGACGTACTTGGTGTAATCATCGATTTCCTTGCGAGATAGGGAAGCGCCACCCGACACTTTCAGGGCCGCTACCCGTCCCCCCTCGTCCTGAGCCGGACCGCTGAATACCTTGAAGTCGACAGATGCCATCAGGTCATCGATAGACACCAACTCCAGTGGAATGCGCAGGTCGGGCTTGTCTGATCCGTAGCGTTCCATCGCCTCATGCCAGCTCATATGAGGGAATTCCCCCAGCTCCACATCAAGCTGCTCTCTGAAAAGAGCACGCACCATGCCCTCGGTGAGCGACATGATATCCGCCTCTTCCAGGAAGGAGGTTTCGATATCAATTTGAGTAAATTCCGGCTGCCGGTCAGCGCGCAGATCCTCGTCTCTAAAGCATCGAGCAATCTGGTAGTAACGATCAAAACCCGACACCATCAACAGCTGTTTGAATAGCTGCGGCGATTGGGGAAGTGCAAAAAAACTGCCTGCGTGGGTGCGGCTCGGGACTAGATAATCCCTCGCACCCTCTGGCGTTGCTCGCGTGAGAATTGGGGTTTCGATATCCAAAAAACCGTGCTCATCCAGATACCGCCGAATGCTGGAGGTAATGCGGGCGCGCATCATCAGGTTTTTTTGCATGTCTGGGCGCCGCAAATCCATGTAGCGGTACTTCAGCCGGACGTCCTCCCCCACTGAGTGGTGTGCATCGAGGGGAAAAGGTGGGGTTGCGGCGCTGCTCAACAACTCCAGCTCCTTACCCAACACCTCGATCTTGCCCGTGGCCATTGCAGGATTGACGGTCGCTTCATCCCGGGCCCTTACCCGACCAGTAATTTTCAGCACGTATTCACTGCGAACCTTGTCAGCGAGCGCGAAGGCCTCTTCGGTATCGGGATCAAAGACCACCTGCACGATGCCCTCACGATCGCGCATATCGAGAAAAATAACCCCACCATGATCGCGTCGACGGTCGACCCAGCCACACAGGGTAACGGTGTCGTCAATCAGGCTTTCCGTGACTGAGCCACAATAATGGGTGCGCATGCTTTTACCGCCCTAAGTTCACTGCTATCGCTTGCTGAGCTCTGGCTCGCTCAAGCAGCCGAGGTTGTTCCTGAGGTGTCGGCACTTTTTTTGCTTTCACCCGCGGAGGTTGATGATGTCTGTGGCGAAGCGTCAGAACCCTTTCCGCTTGCCTCCTTGCTACCGCCATCTTTATTAGCGGCGTCTCCCGCCAAATTTTTCTGCTTGCCGGTCTTAAAATCCGTCTCATACCATCCCCCGCCCGAGAGTCTGAACGAAGGTGCGCTCACTTTTTTCTTGAGCGCTTCGTTACCACAGGCTGGACACTGAGTAAGCGGCGCATCGGACAGCTTCTGAATAGCCTCCAGCCCATGTCCACAGTCGGTGCACTGATAATCATAAATTGGCATGTGAATTTCTCCTCTGAGTCAGACCACGTCGAAACTCGGCTATGAGGCCAACAGAGCGATAAAACAAGGGCGCGAAGGGTACCCGAAAAGCCACAAGCTATAAAGCAGTGCTCTCATGGCTATCCAGAAAAATACCCGATTTAACGGGCATTTCAGCGCCGGCGCGGCGCCAAACCAATCTCGACTAAACCCTCTCAACCACGGGTTATTTGCACTCAGGCGTGGGTTCCAGCAGCGACCAGGGGCTTCACACCCCAAAAAAGCACCCCAAAGGCGAGCAAGCACAAAAAAAGCGGCCAATCTGGCCGCCTCTTTAGTGAACCCGGAGCTAGCGCACCCCGGGCTGAGTTTGCTCAGGAATTTGCAAATTCCTTCATTTTCTTCAGGGGACGAATCTTGACCGCAGTGGTCGCTGGCTTCGCCTTGAACATGGTCTCTTCACCGGTGAAGGGATTGATGCCCTTGCGTGCCTTCACGGCAGGCTTACGGACTGTGGTTATCTTCATCATGCCGGGAATGGTGAACTCACCAGCGCCGCGCTTCTTGATGCTACCTTCGATCAGGGTATTCATCGCATCCATCACTGCGCTGACCTGCTTTTTGGTCAAGCCTGTGTTGTCTGCAAGCGCACCGACGATTTGGGTTTTGGTCAACTTCTCTGAAATTGCCTTCACCTTGGGAGCCGCTGCCGGCGCCTTTTTCGCGGGTGCTTTTTTCTTCGCTGCTTTCTTAGCCATGTGTCTTTCTCACCTTTGGTTGGGTTGTTTGCTGACCGCGCGCTTTTGAAAACCCTTTAAAAAAAGATGTTTCCCCGGCAGTCGGAGGAATTCAACACGAATAAACTCTATAAAACAAGGGGCCAAACCGAAATTACAAAAAAAAATTTCCTTGTATTTTTTTAAAAACTGACAGCAAAAAAACACGCCTTCTGATAACTTATGCTACCGACAGAACATCCGTAGAATTAATAGCCCTTTCACAGAGTCGTCCACCTGATGCGCGCAAGCGAATTTTTACTTTCAACACTTAAAGAAACCCCCGCAGACGCAGAGGTAATCAGCCATCAGCTGATGCTGCGCGCCGGTCTTATTCGCCGAATAGCCGCGGGCATCTACACCTGGATGCCGCTAGGGGTACGCGTTCTTCGACGGGTGGAAGCAATCATTCGGGAAGAAATGAACAGCGCCGGTGCGCTTGAGCTCTCGATGCCCGTGGTTCAACCTGCAGAGCTGTGGCAGGAGTCGGGTCGCTGGGAACAGTATGGACCCGAGTTGGCACGACTTCAGGATCGTCATCAGCGGGACTTCTGTCTCGGCCCAACCCATGAAGAGATCATCACCACCATAGGGCGTAACGAGATCAAGAGCTACAAACAGCTGCCGATCAATTTCTATCAAATTCAAACCAAGTTTCGCGATGAGATTAGGCCGCGTTTTGGCGTCATGCGCTCGCGGGAATTCATCATGAAGGACGCCTACTCTTTTCACATCGACCAAGCATCTCTGGAGCAGACCTATTGGCGAATGCACCAAGCCTATACGGCCATCTTCACTCGACTCGGGCTGGATTTTCGCCCGGTGGAGGCGGATACCGGCAGTATTGGTGGCAGTCACTCGCATGAATTTCACGTGTTGGCTGAGTCTGGGGAAGACGCCATCGCCTTCTCCAATGGCAGTGACTTCGCGGCCAATGTAGAGCTCGCCGCCGCGGTTGCACCTGGTAGCCCTGGTCACTCTGAACCCGAATCGCTCACGCCGTTCGATACACCCTCGGTAAAAACCATCGATGATTTGGTCAAGCAGCACGATATTGCTATCGAGCAGACCGTAAAGACGCTGTTCATCGCGGGTGAGCAGGACGAGCTAATCGCCCTTGTTCTGCGGGGCGATCATCGACTCAATGCCATCAAAGCAGAAAAACTGCCGGGGGTAGCCTCGCCGCTAAAAATGGCGGATGAAGCCGCGGTCAGCGCCGCCGTGGGGGCCAGCTTTGGCTCTCTGGGTCCTGTAGGCCTCTCCTGTCGCGTGATTGTGGATAGCTCAGCGGCGGTCGTCCGCAACTTTGTCTGCGGCGCCAACAAACAGGGCGTTCACTACCGTGGGGCCAATTGGGATCGCGACGTCGACGGTCACGAAGTGGCCGACCTGCGCGAAGTTGTTGCTGGAGATCCCAGCCCCTGCGGTAACGGCACACTGGAAATTCGTAGAGGAATTGAAGTGGGCCATATTTTTCAGCTCGGCACCAAATACAGCGAGGCCATGCAAGCTTCTGTTCTAGATGAGCAGGGTAAGTCTGTTCACATGGCGATGGGCTGCTACGGCATCGGTGTGACCCGTATCGTTGCCGCTGCTATCGAGCAGAATCACGACGATCGAGGCATCATTTGGCCCGACTCAATGGCACCCTTTCAGGTCGCCTTGGTCCCTCTGGGTCTCGAAAAATCAACCGAAGTTGCCGATGCTACTGAGAACCTGTACACACAGCTTACTGATCTGGGTGTCGAGGTGTTCCTCGATGACCGAAAAGAGCGACCCGGCGTAAAATTTGCGGAGATGGAACTGATCGGCATCCCCGTGCGAGTTACCCTTGGGGATCGCTCGCTGGCCGAGGGGGCCGTTGAAATACAGGGGCGCCGTGAAACAGACGCAACGAAAATCCCATTGGCAGATGCCCTGCAAAATATTACCCAGCGGCTGGGCATGGGCTAGGCCTGCTGCCTATGCCTGGAGCCTTGCGCTGCTTGTTGGGCTCGCTGAGAGCACCCCGTCGAGCGCGCAAGACGACCGCGCGGCGCTGCGGCGCTTTTTAAACGAATCGATCAATCAAGCGTCCAGCTTTGAGGACCGCTTTGACGCTGAAGTATGGCTGATCGACATGCAGACGCGACTCCTCCCCTTCATGCCTGACGACGCCATGCGGGTTGAATTTCTTACGACGCTCCATCGTGAAGCAACGGCTGCTGATTTACCCCCCGAGCTGGTACTTGCTGTGATCGAGGTGGAAAGCCATTTCGACCGCTTCGCCATCTCACGTGTCGGCGCGCAGGGGTATATGCAAGTTATGCCCTTCTGGCGGGAGGAAATTGGACGCGCCGGCGATAATTTGACTGACATGCTGACCAACCTGCGCTATGGCTGTCGGATCCTGCAATTTTATTTGAATCGAGAGCAAGGTGACCTCGAAACAGCGCTGGCGGCCTACAATGGATCATCCGGGAGCCGCGTTTACAGTGACAAAGTCCGCATCGCGTGGGAAAACCACTGGAAAATCGACGATTTACCTTGGTAAATTCAATCCACCGGGGTTGCGCCCCAAAACAGGGTACTGGTCGTGGTTGATCTCAAAAGTTTCACACGCTGGAACGTAGATCTCGCCAAAACCATTGCAGCTATCGGGGAGGAGGATTTTTTCCCGCAGCTCCTCAGCGCTCTTGGCGCTCAAGTCCCGCACGAATATCCCCAAGTCTGGCTCTATCACCGTGACCTTCCCCCCCGTATCTTGTACCACGAGATTCCCGATCACGCGGTACCTTTGCAAATCGACCGTTATTTAGAAGGGCCTTATCGGGAAGACCCGTTTTACCAAATTTCGATGAGCAGTCCTCGCAGCAGTATTTACCGACTCGCCAGGCTCACAGGCACAAATTTCGAGGATAGCAGTTACTTCAAGCATTACTACGCGGAAACCGATACCCGCGACGAGATCATCTTCCTGACACGACTCGATGATGGAAGCGTGGTCAACTTTTGCATTATGCGGCTCAATGAACAAACCGACTTCCACAAAGAGGAATACGATTTGCTCTATACCCTCGCCGAACCAATTGCCGCCGCCATAAAATCCCACTGTCATCGGGACGACTTCGTGGTGACCAACCTGTTGCAACCGGGTCTTGACGCCCAAATTGACGTGGCGTTTAAAACCTTTGGTAGCGACCATGTCAGTGTTAGGGAGCGGGAAGTGCTGGAACTCCTGCTCCGCGGGTACGGCGCGGATACCTCCGCCGAGCGACTCGATATCTCTCTCGAGACCGTGCGGCGCCATAGAAAGTCGATCTATAAAAAGCTCGATGTCAGCTGCCAGGCTGATCTTTTTGCCTTGTTTATCAATAGCATGCCCTATATTGGGGAGGCGCAAGGCAACGATCCGCTGTCGGTTTACATGAACTGACACCGCCGTACAGCCTCGCAATGCCCAGTTTGGGTCATTGCCCCGCCTTGCCGCGCAGGCCAGCATGTCAGGTTCTGTTGTAAGCACCGGATATGACATGCACAGGGAAGTTGAACTATTCCTACAGGCCTACCCGTCTGTCGCGATGATCGAAGCCTTGATCACCGACTGCAATGGGGTCGCGCGGGGAAAATGGATCCCTCGAGGCAAAATACAGTCCGTCTTGAAGGATGGGTTGAAGTTACCGAAGTCTGCCTTGGGCCTCGACATCTGGGGGCGGGATATTCCTGCCCTTGCCCACGCCAATGGGGATATTGACGGCTATTGCTTGGCGGTCGAGGAATCCCTGCGGCCCATTCTGTCCAAGCGGGGCATTGACCAGGGTCAACTCATCATGACCATGGTCAATGAAGATGGCTCCCCCTACCTCGGCGACCCACGGCAGGTGCTGGCCAGACTCGTGGATCGTTGCCGAGACCGCGGACTGGTTCCCTGCATGGCAGCCGAACTCGAATTCAGTTTACTGCCCGACCCGGGGCACGGCCGTCCCCTCAGAGAGGCGCTCACTCAACACGAGACTCTTGGCGGCAACCTATACGCCCTCGATGAGCTTGACCGACACGGTGAGATGCTGGATGAGCTTCGCGAGGCCTTTGAAGTCCAGGGGCTACCCTATGAGGGCATTATCAAGGAGTCAGCCCCAGCGCAATTTGAAATTAATATGGCTCACAGCGACGACGTAATGGCCCTTGCTGATCAAATTGTGCGCATGCAACGCGGTATTCGAACTGTCGCCAGCCGCTATGGCCTTATCGCGAGCTTTATGCCCAAGCCTATCGATAACGAAGCCGGTAATGGCATGCACGTGCACTGCAGTTTGCTCCATGAAAAGGGCGGTAACGTGTTCAACAATGACACCGAGAAAGGCAGTCCATTGCTCCGCCAAGCCATTGCCGGCTGCCTCGCCCTGATGCCGGACTCTATGCTGCTGTTCGCACCAAGTTTTAACGCCTATCGCCGATTTCAGGCCGGGAATCATGCGCCCACCGTCCCGACCTGGGGCTATGACAATAGAACAACCGCCCTGCGAGTGCCGGCAGGACCGCCCACAGCCAAGCGAATCGAGCACCGAGTCGCCGGAGCAGACGCCAACCCCTACCTGGTGCTCGCGGTTGTGTTGGCCGGTATCTTGCATGGCATCGACAACAAACTCAGACCTCCGAGTCCTGCGGATGGCAATGCTTGGGAGATGAAACACAACGCTGAGGATCTACCTTGCCTTATGGACGTAGCCATCACGACGTTTGAGCAATCCGCACTGATCGCCACCTATCTTAGCGAAGAGTTTCAAACGTTGTACGTACATACCAAGAAACAAGAGTTGGCAGAGTTTCAGCGCCGAGTCACTGACTTCGAAATAGAGAGCTATCTGCGCGGGTAACGCGTTACACTGATGGCTCACCTATCAAATAATCAGGTCGTTTAGGGAGCCGACATGTCAACAATTTATGACTTCTCAGCCGAAAACTCACAAGGAGAGAATGTCTCCCTCAATGAGTTTAGCGGGCGGGTGTTACTCATCGTCAACACCGCATCGAAATGTGGCTTCACGCCACAATACGAGGGCTTGGAAAAGCTGCAGGAGGACTTCCATGCAAAAGGCTTTGACGTATTAGCGTTCCCCTGCAATCAATTTGGCGGCCAGGAGCCAGGAAGCAACGAAGAGATCGTTGAATTTTGTACCACACGTTTTAGCGCGACGTTCCCCATTTTTGCCAAGATTGACGTCAACGGCGCAGACACTCACCCCCTCTACAGCTGGCTGAAGAACCAGGCGAAAGGCCTCATGGGTACCGAACGCATCAAGTGGAACTTCACCAAGTTCCTTATCAACCGGGATGGCAAGGTAGTAAAGCGCTATGGTTCACAGGCCAAGCCTGCGGCCATCGCCAAAGATATCGCGGAGCTACTCTAGCGCCATAAGCCCGGTAGTACGGGGGATCCAAGCTCTTTGGAAATCAGTGCTCGCGGGTCTCGCGAAACCGAATTTCGGGCCAGCGCTCTTCCATTAAAGACAGGTTGACCCGAGTAGGCGCAAGATAGGTCAGGTAGCCGCCTCCATCCTCCGATAAATTGTCGGCGGCTTTTTTTCTGAAGTCCTCGAGCTTGCGAGCATCATCCGCTTCGATCCAGCGCGCCGTGAAAACATTTACCGGCTCGTAAATTGCCTCCACTTTGTATTCGTCCTTCAACCGGTATGCGACCACATCAAATTGAAGTTGTCCCACCGCACCCACAATCAAGTCTGTCGAGGTAAGGGGCGAGAACACTTGGGTCGATCCCTCCTCAGATAACTGCTGAAGGCCTTTTTGCAGCGCCTTTATCTTCATTGGATCTTTTAGACGGATGCGCCTGAAAAGTTCGGGGGCGAAATGCGGTATCCCCGTAAACTGCAGGTCCTCACCGATAGTAAAGGTATCTCCTATCTGAATCGTGCCGTGGTTATGGAGCCCGATAATATCCCCGGAAACGGCCTCGTCGACCAGCACACGCTCCCCGGCTTTGAAAGATACCGCATCAGCAATCTTGACGTCCTTATTGGCACGAACGTGCCGAATTTTCATGCCCTTTTCATACCGACCGGAGCACAGCCGCAAGAAGGCAATGCGATCTCGGTGCTTGGGATCCATGTTTGCCTGAATTTTGAACACAAAGCCCGAGAACTGCCGCTCAAAGGGGTCGACAGTTCTCGACTGGGTTGCCCGTGACAAGGGTTTAGGGGCCCATTCAACAAACTGGTCCAACATTTCTCGCACACCAAAGTTGCCCAGCGCAGTGCCAAAAAACACCGGCGTCAGTTTGCCCGCGAGAAACTGCTCTAGATTGAATTCGTGGCTCGCTCCCCGTACCAACTCTATTTCCTCGCAAAAACTGTCATATTGATCGTCGAGCAGTTCCCTGGCCTCATCACTTTGAAGCCCTGAAATTTGATGATCCGGCGGCAAGATGGCGTTGTGACCTGCTTCAAAGAGGTGCAGGGTGTCGGTATAGAGGTTGTAAACGCCCTTGAGTTCTTTGCCCATGCCAATAGGCCAATTGATAGGGGCTCCTGCGATTCCCAACACCGCTTCAATCTCGTCAAGCAGCTCAATAGGATCTCGAATATCTCGGTCTAGCTTATTAACAAAACTGACGATCGGCGTGTCCCGCAAACGGCACACATTCATCAGCTTGATGGTTCTGTCCTCGACACCTTTGGCACCGTCGATCAGCATCAAAGCGGAATCAACAGCGGTCAGGGTTCGATAGGTGTCCTCTGAAAAATCCTCGTGCCCGGGGGTATCCAGAAGATTGACGATACGTTCTCGGTAAGGAAACTGCATCACCGATGAGGTGACAGAAATGCCGCGCTCTTGCTCCAAAGACATCCAATCGGATGTCGCCTGCGGACCGCGCTTGCCCTTGACCGAACCCGCCACCTGAATAGCGCTCCCCAATAACAGCAATTTCTCCGTCATGGTGGTCTTGCCCGCATCCGGGTGGGAAATGATTGCGAACGTGCGTCGCGCGGCG
>CBFHQV010000029.1:0-23102 GCA_965658055.1 Luminiphilus sp.
AAGCTGCCCGGCCGCCATGCCCATCATAAAAATAGATAGCGTCAGCTGTCCCTGGGCTTCGCTGGCCCCAAACGCGTCAACCATTGCGGGAATGGCTGGCAGGTAGAGGTCGGTGGCGATCGCGGCGTAGGCCACCATGCCCACGAGGGTAACGTAGGTGGCTCGCTCGGTCATGACGGGATTAATTCAGCGTGGGTGCTGCTAATTGGCAAACCGGGCAGGCTTCGGGGATAAAAAACTGGCCGTTCTCGGCATCCATGATATCGAGCCCCATGGCCTGTTGATTATTGAATAGTGCCACGCGCATGACGTAGGTCGATTCACTGCTGCTCATCTGCACCATTTGAAACAACGTGATGTTGGTGCTGTTGTCGTGGGCAGCCCGCTCGGCGACCTGCTCCATGTATTGCTTTGCCGCGGCGGGTTCCATGGGTAACAAGGGCTGCTGCAGCGCTTGCTCGAGCATACGTGCCAACAAGTCCTTGTTCTCATCATGAAAGAGGGTCGCATTGGCGGCGGCGCTTATATCTGACATCGAATTCCCCCTCGACGCAGTGAACTGGATCGACTGGTCCGCTCGTTTTTTGGACGAGCGCTCAGCCGGCCGGGAGTCTATCACTGAATCATGGGGTGAGCCATGAAATCCGGGCAAAAAAGCCTACTGCCAGTCGATGTTATCGAAGTCTGAGGCGCTGTGGCGCTCCGGGAGCTGCTTGTTTTCATCGCCCCAGGCGCGGTTGACTAGAATTCCTCGTTTGGCCGCGGGTCGCTCGCCAATTTCTTGGGTCCAGCGCTGCACATGGCGATAGCTCCCGACATCAAGGAATTCGCCAGCCTCATAGAGTAGGCCCTTGGCAAGGGCGCCATACCAGGGCCAGGTGGCAATGTCTGCGACCGTATAATCACTGCCGGCGAGGTAGGGCCTCTCCGCGAGGGTTTTATCGAGTAAATCCAGATGTCGCTTGACTTCCATAGCGTAGCGATCGATGGGGTACTGCCACTTTTCGGGGGCGTAGGCATAAAAATGGCCAAAGCCGCCGCCCAGAAAGGGCGCTGATCCCTGCAGCCAGAACAACCAGCTCATGACTTCCGCGCGGGCGTCTGCCTCCGCGGGAAGCAAGTGGCCAAACTTTTCGGCCAAGTGAACCAAAATGGCACCCGACTCAAAAATGCGTATGGGGGATTCGCCGCTTCGGTCGAGTAGAGCCGGGATTTTTGAGTTTGGATTCACCGCCACAAAGCCTGAGGAAAATTGATCCCCTGAGAGAATATTGATGGGCCAGGCATCGTACTCGGCGTCACGAATGCCAAGCTCGAGGAGCTCCTCAAGCATCAGCGTGACTTTGACACCGTTCGGCGTGCCTAGCGAATAGAGCTGGAGGGGGTGCTCACCGATCGGAAGGTCCTTATCGTGAGTTGCACCTGACACTGGACGATTGATGGCAGCAAAGCGGCCGCCGCTCTCGCTGTCCCAGGTCCATACTTTTGGTGGTTCATAGCGATTCGATTCGGTCATTTCAGGTTCTCTTGGTAGCAAGGCTGGTGTATCGCCAGAGGCTGTGTTCCTTACGTATAGATCGCAAGCAGCGCCATAAGCGTGAGTCCCAGTAACGCGGCGGTCATCGATTGATGAGGGCGATCAGTAGCATTTAGTTCTTTTGCCAGGATTTCTGTCAACGCTATATAAAGGAATGTACCGGCAGCGATCGCATCAAACACCGCTTCGAACAGCCCGCTGTTATTTTGCAGGCTAGAGGCAAGCAACAACATGCCCAGTGCCACGCCACCAGGCGTCATTAAGGCAAAGGTTACCATACGCCGCCAGTATTGAGTGCCTGTACTCCGTAAGCCTAGTGCAAACGCTGCACTACTTTTATGAGCGAGAATAGCGATAAGGATGGCTGCAGCTTGCACGGGATGGGCTTCTAAACCCAGCGCCATTCCCGCCAAGATCGAATGCAGGGACAAGACGATAAAAAGGGTAACGCCGCTCACGTCGCTAGTCTGCTTCCTACGGCCTAGGCTCTTGTCGATCCACATGAGTGCGATGATGGCGGCCGCAGCAATGACTGCCCAGAGAGGGAAATCTAGATTTGGGTAAAGTTCGCTAAATAAGCCCGCCGAGTCAGACAGGGTGTGAATGAGCCCGGCACCGACAAAAACACCTCCCGCAAAGCAGTTACCCAGGCCTAGCCATGGAGAGGCAGTGTCTCCTCGTACTGCGCGTGCGGCTTGAGCGCCGATGAGACCGCAAACAAAAATAGCGATTGCTGCGCCGCATTTGAGGATTATGGAGGATGGGTCAGTCATGTTGGTATCTAGGCAAAGTTGACAATGCAATGAGACTGATTACGGCAAGCACCATAAGATAGTAAGCGGGCGCGGCATCGTTGCCTGTGCTTGCAATTAGCCACGTGCAGACCATTGGAGCAGTGCCTCCCATAAGGCCAAGCACTAAATTGTACGCTACCCCGATGCCCGTGTTGCGAATATCTTTGGGGAATGTTTCTGCGAGTACGGCGGGCATGGGGCCCTGCACCCAGCTCACTGTGATGGCAAAAATCAAGCCGGCACTTAGTGCCGCGACGAAGGTTCCCGTGTCTATCCATAGGAACAGCGGATACGCGAGAATCCCTGTTAATGCGACCCCTGAAACGATAATCCGACGATAGCCAAAGCGATCTCCCAGGGCGCCTGCCACGGGTACCAAGAGAAGTAGGACCAGCATGGTAGTGGTATTAACGTCCATTGCGTGGTCTACAGGGTTCGGCAACATCCTAGTCTGATAGGTGGGCATCCATACAAAGAGAATATAGAAGCTCGTTGAGTAAATGAGCATGGCGGCGAATAGGTGTAAGACGCTGCCGAGGTGCTGACGCAGGACGCGAACGACGGGAAGGGTGTCGGTGGCTTGTGCAACAACAGATTCAGCTGACAAAGAGGTGCGTAGCCACCGCCCTACCAGAAAGATAACGACACCCAGCAGAAAAGGAATCCGCCAACCCACAGTTGCCATTTGTTCAGGTGCCACGAGGGCTTCGGTTATTGATACCACTGCAGATCCAAGTAGGATGCCGCCGATACCTCCAAAGATGGCCCAACTGCCGTACAAGGCCCTGCGTTTTGGCGGTGCAGACTCTACGAGAAATGTTATTGAGGCGATCAGTTCACCACCCACTGATACCCCTTGTATAAGTCTCAGCAAGATCAGGCTTCCAGTCGCTACTACCCCCCACTGCTCGTAGGTGGGTAGGAGGCCAATAAGCACGGTAGGCACGGCCATTACAGCAATCGACCATTTCAATGCTTGGGTTCGCCCAATCCGATCGGCGACATAGCCAAATAAAACGCCACCGAGAGGCCGCATCAGGTAACCCGCTGCAAACACGCCATAGGTCTGGATTAGGCCGACTATTGGGTCGGTGTCAGGGAAGAAGAGCGGACTCATGATTGGCGCTAAAAAACCGAATACCGCGAAGTCGTACCATTCAAGAACGCTACCAATGGCCCCCGCTATTTGCTTTCGATATTGCATCACGGATTCCCCTCTTTGAACGATTAGTCTTATTGTCTATTGGGGGGCTAGGATAGCATCGAAAGGTGAACGTCTGGCTCCTCCTCTATATAAGCGGTCGGGTAACATAATTGGTCTATTACTCTGCTAGTCGGTTCCGTTTAGCCGGCCCAATGTCGACGCCCCTTTGCCTGGTGATGCCTTGACTAACCAATTGAGTCTGCCTATTCTTCACGCCCTCCGCCCGTAGCTCAGCTGGATAGAGCACCAGGCTTCGAACCTGGGTGTCGGGAGTTCGAATCTCTCCGGGCGGGCCAATTCTAACAAAAACACTTAAAAAATAAGCTTATATACAAGCACGTTTCTGATTTTCTGAAAAAAAATCCCTAGTGTGCGTGCATTATTTTCACTCCAACAGACCAAAAAAAGGCCCCGTAGTGCCTTGGTCATGCCAGCCCTACAATACCGCACACGTACACCACTTCCACAAAGACCGTCGTCAAGCCAGCCAGTATCGCTATACCCTTCGCCGCTGCATCACTCATTTTTCTGCGAGCTCCGACTGCGGCTCAACATCCTGCAACGTCGGTTCTGCTGGATGCTAATTAGCTACATAAGCAGAGCTTATTCGGTCTGGTGTAGTGGCTAGGCAGTAAGCGGGAGGAGCCAGTCACGTGTTCAATTACAAGTGGCGCTGGGTAAATGCATTAGAGGTGGATTTAAAAAAAGAAGGGGACAGTTCGACGCGGAAACCCTTTCTCTTCGTAGTCAAAGAAAGGATAAAACGGTAGTCTGGTCACGCTAATAAGGCTAAACAAAGAGAGCGATATGCCAGCCCACATCGGTTTGATTGGCGGAATAGGTCCTGCTGCTACGGACTACTACTACCGAAAAATTATTGAAGCGTATGCCGAATCAGATCTGAAACTCGAGCTAACAATCGCTCATGCGGATACACCGACGTTGGTCGGCAACCTGAAGCATAATGATCGACAAAGTCAGGTGGAAATATACAGACGACTAACTGGTCGCCTCAAAGCCGCCGGAGCAGATTTTGTCGCTATCACCTCCATAGGGGGTCACTTCTGCATTGAAGAATTTAAGAAGACTTCCCCTTTGCCAGTAATTGATTTGATCGACGCTGTTAGTGAGGAAGTCGAGCGGAGAAGCTTCAGTAGCCTTGGGATCCTGGGAACTGAAACAGTTATGAGGTCGGCGTTCTACGGGGGTCTTGGGAAGGTCAGGGTGGTTACACCATCGCCAGAGCTGCTCGCTAATGTACACGCAGCTTATGTTGCAATGGCGGCGTCAGGCTCGGTTACAGCGCCGCAACGCGAAACCTTTGATGCGGCCTGTTTGGAACTTATTGAAGAATCTGAAGTTGACTCGGTGTTGATGGGCGGTACCGACCTAACACTGGTCTACGACGAAGAGACTTCACTGTTTCCTATTGTGGATTGTGCTGCAATCCATGCCCGAAAAGTGGTGTCTGTATCATTGGCAACTTAATAAATTTGTTGACCCGCGGTCTTGGCAAGCGGCTCGTAGCGAGAGGTGTACGTACCATCGATAAGCAATACGGAACTCTTCGGTCTGCGTAAACTCAAGCAGTAATCGCTACATCAAGCTAAGAAGCCCCGTACGCGCACCGGGCGGGCCAAATCAGGCTGGCAAAGTTTTGCGCCAAGGCCTTATGGTCACTGACTGAAAGAGCCCGGCAAGATAATAGGGGTCTCCTGCACTAAAGTCGGTTGCTATTCTCTCGCTTGCAAAATCCATGATGAGCATCGAGCCGATTGGCTGTTCCTTGGCGTCCAGGAACGGTCCGGCCATGATGAGGTGGTCTTGAAAGTTTTTCAGGTAGATTAAATGGGCCTCGCGGTTCGCTAACCGCACTTCCAACGAGTCGGGTTTGTCCTCGCAGTTGATGACGTACAGCATCTTTCAGGGTCCTTTCGGTCTTGGTTTATGATGAGTGGGAATCATGAAGTGATAAATTTAGCGAGATGTTATGCATGATCTCAGACTACCTACACCTTGTCCTGTATCAACCCGAAATACCGCCCAACACTGGTAATATAATTCGGCTTTGCGCCAATACCGGCGTGCCGCTGCATTTGATTGAGCCCCTCGGTTTCGAGATGGACGACAGGCGCCTGCGACGTGCCGGTCTTGATTATCATGAGTTCGCTTCGGTAAAGGCTTGGTCCTCTCTGGACGGTTACCAACATATTTTTCCCGAGCGACGGCTTGTCGCGATCGAGACATCGGGCCACGCATATCACACGGATTTCAAATTCCAATCGGGTGATACCCTGGTCCTCGGTTCCGAGACAAAGGGCCTGCCATCGGAGGTGCTCGATAGGCTAGCTCCAACTCAGGTGATCCGACTTCCCATGGTGTCGGGTAACCGTAGTATGAACTTATCCAACGCCGCGGCGGTTGTGGTCTATGAGGCTTGGAGGCAGTTAGGTCATCCCGGCGCTAGTGATTAGAAAGTGCCTCCGTGATTGGCGATGATGGGGTGCCGGGTGTTTGCAGTACAGTTTGTCGCGAAGGGTTTGCGGCGGGCTATATAGAAAGCGGTCGTTTCACAAAAGAAAGACGAGTTACGTCATAATTCTGCGGGTAATAAAATCGATTTAGCCAATGTTTAAGGAATGCTCATGAAACGACAGCGGTTTTCTCTGCGTCAGGCAGCGGTGCTACTCGCTTGTTTGGGCGCGTTAAACAGCGCCGCGGAGGTAAAGCCGGGCGAGGAGGGTGCCGCGCTGGCGGCGGGTCTGGAAATTCCATTACCCTCCATTGCTCCTGAGAGAGGGAAAGGTGAGGGACAGGGGCCTTTTGATCGACTTGTCATTGACCAGGTGATGTTGGTGGATGGACTTGGCTCTCCTCCGAGAGGGCCTGTCTCCATAATCATTGAGCAAGACACTATTGTGGCGATTACCTCGCGTGCCCCAGCGCCGGTAGAAAACGAAACCCGATTGGATGGCCGTGGCAAGACTGCCCTGCCGGGCTTTGTGGATGCGCATGTGCATATCGGGAACCCGCTACAAGGCCTCGCAGGCCCAGTTACGCCCCCCGAGTATGTATTTAAGCTGTGGTTGGCTCACGGCATTACTACGGTGCGAGATGTCGGCTCGGTGATGGGGCTAGGGTGGACCGTAAAACACGCGACATTAAGTGAAGCGGGCGCCATCGTCGCGCCGAGAATAATCCCATACGCCATGTTCCCGGGCGCATCGGGGACCGGTATAGGTGGGGTTATCACGGAGGATGAGCCTGCTCGCAATTGGGTGAGGGCGGTGAAGAAAAAGGGCGCTATGGGTGTCAAGGTGCGCGGTGGTACCCGTGAAGCGCTGGCAGCCGTTTACGATGAAGCCCAGGCACAGGGTATGGGCACGGCGAGCCATCATGACCAAAATGGCGTGTACGACATGAATGTTTTAGATAGTGCTCGCCTGGGTCTTGACAGTATGGAACATTGGTACGGGTTACCCGAAGCCATGTTCACCGATAAGACCATTCAACACTATCCAGCCGATTACAATTACTCCGATGAGCAATGGCGGTTTGGGGAAGCCGGTAACCTGTGGCTTCAAAGTGCAGCTCCGGACTCCGACACTTGGAACGCCACCATTGACGAGTTGGTCGCGCTTGATTTTACGCTCGTCCCGACCTTCACAATCTACGAGGCCAATCGCGATGTGATGCGCGCGCGGACAGCAGAATGGCATGAGCAATACACGTGGCCAGCGCTGGCGACGTTTTTTCAGCCCGATCCACATTTGCATGGTTCCTACCACTTTGATTGGACGACCGGTCACGAGGTTGCTTGGCGCCATAATTTTGACCGGTGGATGCGCTTCGTGAATGATTTCAAGAATGCCGGTGGACGGGTCGCGGCGGGGTCTGACGCGGGCTTTATTTACAAGGTTTATGGCTTTGCTTTCATAAGAGAACTGGAGCTGCTGCAGGAAGCCGGTTTTCATCCACTTGAGGTCATTCAAGCGGCTACACGGAATGGTGCTGAGTTACTTGGGTTGGCAGACACTGTTGGCTCAATCGCCTCTGGGAAGAGTGCGGACATCCTGTTGGTGGATGGTAATCCCGTGGCCAATTTTAAAAGGCTCTACGGCACCGGCCATATGTACCTTGATCGAGAGACGGGGGTGCTGAGTCGTGTGGGCGGTGTTGACACAACCATCAGTCGAGGCGTTGTTTATGACGCTAAGGCCTTATTGGCCGATGTGAGCCGGATGGTTGCCGACGCGCGCGGGCAGGAGGAGGCCACTCCGGTAACTGGAGCCACCGCGGACCATTGAACGAATGTTGTGTCCCTTAGGCGTGGTGGTATTTCGCAGCAAAAGTTCTTGACCTGTATACCCATACCCCCCTAGGGTATATACATGAAAGAAAAGTCAAAGCAATTAATCCAATCAAGGCTCGCCAAAATCGCGGGACAGGTTAACGCCGTATCTCGGATGGTTGAGGAAGACCGGTACTGTATCGATGTCATCCGTCAGGTTCGCGCCGCAAAGTCGGCGCTGTCCAGTCTGGAGCAAGTCATTCTCAGGGACCATGTGGACACCTGCGTCACCCACGCGTTAACCGGTGATGACGTGGCCCTCCGCAAGGAGCGGGTGGAAGAGCTCGTGGCGGTATTGGGTGGCACCAAGAAATGATCGAGTCTCCTTATGGAGTGTTTAACGCGCGGGCCTTGTCCTGGACTTTGTCTCTTCTTTTAGTTCTGCTGTTGGCGCTAGTGCTTGCCGCAGAGGCAAGCGCGCGGCCGGTCTCTTACGTGGGCGGCTGGACAATAATTGAAACCTCTAATCGGCAGTCTACCGCTGCGTTGGTTCACTACACGGCGACACCCAAGTTGTCGGTAGGCGGGCGCGTGGAGTGGGACAGAAACGCCGACTTTACGATGACCGCAGTGCAGCCGACCTGGTTGGCGAGACGGTGGTTTGGGCAAGATTTTCAAGCCAATGTGTATCTCACCGGTGGGCTCGGCTTGGCTAAAGGCATCAACAGTAACTCCATGGGATCTGACGCCGCTTATTTTGGGGGCGTTATGGCTGACTGGGAAACTCGCCGCCACTTCGCGAGCTATGAATCTCGCTATCTGGATGCGGGGCATTTTGGCGATAACTTCATGCAGGCAGCCCGTGTCGGCTGGGCACCATACGAAGGCGATACAGGGGACTTGCACACGTGGCTTATGGTGGAAGTCGATCACCGACCCGACGCCCGTGAGTCGGTTGGTGTCACGCCACTGATTCGATTTTTTAAAAACGCGCTACTGGTTGAGATCGGCTACAACATAACTGAGCATCAACCGCTCGCGAATTTTACCTTTCGGCTCTAGGAGGGCCTTCCCGTGAGTATCATAAGAGAATTTATGGCGGTATGCGCAACTGTTTTAGCCTTTAGCGCCGCGGCACACAATCACTCCGGTGACCCCCACGCGGGCCATCAGCACGGAGACACCCATGGCGCAAGCCCCATGATGGATCATGATGCTCCTGACCAGATGCACGACCACATGCACCAGCATGACGAGGATGAGCAAGGTGTCGCTGACGGGGAGCTTGAGGCACATGTAACTGGGACCGTGACCTTAACTCACACGCCAGAGATTGACGCTGCCCTTGCGGAAGGGGGTGAGCCCATCGTTGCAGACGTTCTAGGAGTGGTGTGTGATTTCTGCGCGGTGGCGATGAATAAGATTTTTGGTAAACGAGAGGAAGTGGCAGCAATATATGTCGACTTGGATACCAAGGCTCTCAGCATCGTGACCTATGAGCAAGGTTCCCTGTCGGATGAGGACATTGCTTCCCTGGCGGAACAGGCTGGATATCGTGTCGCCGCGGTGCGCCGTGGTGCGGCGGCTCTGGGAAGCTAGCCCTATGCGTGGTGACTGGCGAGATCTGCTGGGTCCGACATTCTCTCTATTTGCCAGCTCGTCGACGCTGGTCTGTTGTGCGCTGCCCGCGTTGCTTATTTCCATCGGTGCGGGAGCGGTTATGGTGGGGCTTACCACCGCGATCCCTGGCATTATCTGGCTTAGCGCACACAAGGTCCCGTTGTTCATCGCTTCGGGCGTGGTGCTAAGCATTGCGGCGTTTTTCCAATGGCAGCAGCGCAATGCACCGTGTCCCATAGACCCGGTGAAGGCAGCGGCGTGTATGCGCCTCCGACGCATCAATCGCTGGACGATGGGGCTGTCAGTGGTGGTTTATTTAACCGGTCTGTTTTTCGCCTTTCTCTGGCCGCTCATTTTTCTGGATTAGAACCGGAAGTATTGGCGGCTAACCAGGCGCTCGCCCCAAAGCGGGTTGAGGCATCAAGTGACTCCCAGCCGGTGTTGGTTTCGAGTACTTCCCGGATTTGGCGTCCAATTTCCTTTCCCAGTTCAACACCCCATTGATCAAAAGCGTTTAGTTCATACAGTTTTGAGAGGAAAAACGTTTTGTGCTCGTAAGCGGCGACAAGTTCCCCCAGGGATTTCGGATTAACCTCGGCCATAAGTAGCGTGGAGTGTGGGTGATTGCCCGGCATTTCATAGTGGGGACCCATTGCTTCTGGCTGACCCCGTAATCGAGCCAGGTCGGCGGCGGCTCGCTGATCTCGCCCTAGCATGAAGGCGCGACTCTGAGCCAGGGCATTGGCGGCTAGTTTACGGTGGGCATCTATGTCGACGTCACCATTTTTAAGCGGCAGCACGATATCTGCTGCAAAAGGGCGGTTTCCCTGATGCAGCATCTGGTAGTAACTGTGTTGACCAATGGTGCCCGCTGATCCCCAGAGCACCGGTGCTGTTTTATCTGAAATCGTAGTTCCCTCAAGGGTCACGGACTTGCCGTTACTCTCCATGGTCAGTTGCTGTAAGAAATCTGCTAGATACTCGAGTCGGTGAGAATAGGGGAGAACGAGATGCGTCTCGGTTTCTAAATACGTTGTGTTCCAGTATTCCAGCAGCGCCATCGTCAGGGGAAGGTTGTCGGAGCCGTTACTGTCCAGGGTATGCCGATCCATTGAGTGGCCGCCCTCAAGAAACTCGGCGAAGGCCTCCCAGCCTTTATTCACGGCAATAGATAGTCCGATCGCAGACCATACGGAATAACGACCTCCAACCCAATCCCAGAGCGGGAAGCAGGCATCAGAGGCGATGCCAAACGCCTCTGCGCCATCGGTGTTGGTGGTAACTGCGACAACGTGGTCAGCGATACTAGCTTTGCTTGCGCCTCCTGCGAAGAGCCACTCGCGAGCACGCAGTGCATTAGTAAGCGTCTCTTCGGTGGTAAAGGTTTTTGAGCAGACGATAAACAGGGTCGTCTGTGGGTTAAGCGGCGCCAAGGTTTCATCGAGGTCCTGAGGATCTACGTTTGCGACAAAGTGAGCGTTGATCGGGTCATTGAAATTTCTCAGGGCGCGACAAATAAAGCGAGGTCCTAGGTCGGAGCCACCGATGCCAATGTTGACTACATCGGTAAATTTTTCACCCCCAAAGCCTCGGCGATCACCCGAATGTATGCCGTTGGTCAATGCCTTCATCCGCTCAAGCGTATGCGCCACGGCCTGATAGTGATCCGAAAGCTCTTGCGCCTTGGTGCCCCGCAACAAAGTGTGAAGGGCCGGCCGCTCCTCCGTGGTGTTACAGATGTCCCCGGAGGTAAGGCGAGCAAATCCACCCGTCATATCTTTTTCGGTGGCTAGCCCATGCAAAACCTTCAGGGTGGCTACATCAAGTCGTTGCTTGCTGAAATCTAGCTGCAAATGCTCACTGGAGACAGTGAATTGTGTCAGCCTATCTCGCTCATCATCAAATAAGGTGGCAACGCGAGTACCAGAGAGTCGCTTGGCCGCTTGGTGGAGCGTCTGCTGAATATCCGATAGCACCTTGGTCTCGCTAGCCTGTTGATCTTCCATGGGATTCATCTCAAAAACGCTGATCTTTACGATGACTGATAGGAGTAAATAAACACGCGACGTGCTCCAATCAGGGCGGCTTATCCGATAGCAACACCGACCTCTGGAGGCATCCTGCTACGGAGCGGCGCTTCAGGCAAGCCGGTAATGGCAGCTAGCCGGTATTGCGCATGCCCGCAGCGACTCCGGCGATGGTGACCATCAGAGCCTTCTCTACTTCGGGATCGGGCGTCTCTCGCTCCCGCCGCAACAGTTCCGCTTGCAGCAAGTTAAGTGGCGTGGTGTAGATATTTCGCAGTTGGATTGATTCACGCCCCCACCCATTGTGCGCCAAAAAGACCTCAGTGTTTATGAGTTCCTTGAGGGTTTCCATGTCAGCGCGAAGTTGTTCACGCAACTTGGATCCTATGCCCTTTAGAGACTCCTCGACAAGGAGCTGATCATAAAACGTCGCGACCGACAGATCGGTCTTGGCTAAGACCATTTCCAACATCGATAACCTCGAGCGAAAGAATGGCCAATCCCGCTCCATGTCCCTCAGAGTTTCAAGGTGCCCTTGATCCATCAACTGTTGTAGTGCTGCGCCAGCGCCGAGCCATGCCGGGAGCATCAGCCGATTTTGTGACCAAGCGAATATCCACGGTATGGCGCGAAGGCTTGCAATGCCGCCATCGGATCGCCGCCGCGCGGGCCGCGATCCCAGCGGCAGTTTTGCCAGCTCCTGTTCGGGGGTT
Source organism: Luminiphilus sp. (assembly GCA_965658055.1). GTDB lineage: Bacteria > Pseudomonadota > Gammaproteobacteria > Pseudomonadales > Halieaceae > Luminiphilus. The sequence continues at coordinate 12,187 of CBFHQV010000029.1, forward strand.
GCCTGACGGAAGTAGGGGACGAACTGGGGATCATCTCGCACCCAAGACCGGTAGTGGTCGCATGAATGCTGTGACAGCTTGTTCATTAACTCACGCCACTGTTGCCTGGGAGTCGGGGGTGGCAACAGATTCGCCTGCAGGATTGCGCTCGCGTATTGCCCGAGGGTGTTGACCGCCAGCGATGTTAGACCCAGCTTGGTACGAATCATTTCGCCCTGCTCGGTGACCCGCAGGCCGTTATGGAGAGACCCCGGGGGCTGCGATAGCAGCGCGTCATGGGCCGGCGCGCCGCCCCTGCCGATGGTGCCGCCACGTCCGTGAAACAAGGTAAGAGATACCCCGTAATCCTGACACACCGCCAACAGCTCTTCCTGAGCTCGGTACTGTGCCCAGCCGGCTGCCAGCATGCCTGCATCCTTGGCACTGTCCGAGTAGCCAATCATCACCGTTAGCTGGCGGTCGGTACGGTCTCGAAAGCAGGAGTTCTCAAGCAATGTGCCGATGACCCCGGGGGCACAATTGAGGTCGTCGAGGGTCTCAAATAAAGGTGCTACCGGGATATCAAGATGCCCGCCGGTAGCCTTGAGGAGTAACTGAACAGCCAGAACGTCGGAGGATGCCCCCGCCATGGAGATAACGTAGCAGCCGAGGGCGGTACGCGGAGTCCGCGCGATCTCATAAAAGGTGTTGATGACCTCTCGAACCTCGGGCGAACACTGCTGTTCGTTCCAAGAGGCGTAATCTCCCAGTTGTAAGTGCTGCGTGAGTTCGCTTAGAGCCGCGGTGTGCCGACTGCTCTCTTGGCGGATATCCAGCGTGATCAGGTGCGGCCCGAAGCAGCGCAGGCGCCTCATGGTGTCAAGCAGTTGGCCGTTGGCGACGGTCGGGATGCCCACTGCCAGGAGTGACTCATGGCAGCGTTTGAGAGGTTCAAGAAGCTCCTCAAGGGTTAGCGCCACCGGGGAGGGCTGATGCTGGTTAATAGCCGCTTGAAGCGTTGAACGTTGGTTAGCCACTTTGTCTTTCAGGCGTCGAATAATTGCTCGATAGGGTTCTCTGGCATGACCGGCTTCTTCGAAGATCTCCGAGGTGGCGGTCGCCAGAGACAGCTCCTCCTGCAACAGGCTGAGGTCCCGGATCAGCAAATCGCAGGCCTGCCACTGGGCGAGGAGTATGACCTGCCGAGTGACGTCGGCGGTGACGTTGGGGTTGCCATCCCGATCGCCCCCTATCCAGCTGGAAATCTGCACAGGCTTCCAATCGAGCTGTCGTGGACGTAACTGGTAGCGACTACACAGGGCGTCGACGTCTCGTTGGAAGGCAGGCACCGCGTCCCACAGTGAATTTTCGATGACGGCAAATCCCCACCGGGCTTCATCGACAGGACTGGGTCGGGACTCCCGAAATTCCTCGGTATGCCAAATCTGAGAAATCAGATCCGCGAGACGGTCAGTGACAGATGTCGACTCCACGGGATTTAGCAACGATCGGTCGAGATTACCGAGACAGCGATTTATTTCCGCGAATTTGTGGATGAGGGTGCGCCGGGTTATTTCGGTCGGATGTGCGGTCAGCACGAGATCAATATGGAGGCTGTCCATACCGTCGGCTATAGACCGAGGTGTATGGGTTTCTTGCAGTCGAGACACTGCCCTTTGCATGGTGGCAGCGGCTGAGAACTGCTCGGACGTCTCAACCGTGGTTGTATGATGCTGCTCGGCGATATTGGTCAAATTCAGGAATTGACTGAACGCCTTGGCGATCAGCAATATCGTGTCGTCATCGAGTGAGCGAAGCAGTGTGTGTAGCTCTGCAAAGTCCCCGGTATCTTGTGCGTCTTTGGATGTTTGTCTGATTTCCTCGACTTTATTGAACAGCGTTTCCCCTGCAGAGGCTCGAATGACGTCTCCCAGAGTATCGCCGAGCTGTCTGACGTGTTTTCTGAGGCGAGTGGTTTCAAATGGTGCGTTCATGGTGATCGAGAGTTACCTGTTGAAATGGGCTATTTCTTTGAGGGAAATCGGGTTGTGCGCAGGCTATCTTTGATTCTTGCGACGTGTTCCACCAGAGCGCTTCCCCCGCGCAGCATCACCCCTGTTACCAGCGTATCGATCAGTACCAGCTGTACGATGCGCGAGGTCATCGGCAGATAGTCGTCGGTATTCTCGGTGACGTTGACCGCAAGCACGCAATCGCAGGCCTTCGCCAAGGGCGATTTCGCCGACGTCAGACCAATCACCGTGGCACCCGATGACTGGGCCAACTCGGCGGCTTCTACGATCGATTTTGTGCGCCCGGTATGGGAAATGAAGAAAAACACGTCACCCGGAACGCCGCCCGCTGCCAGCATACGCAGCATGAGTGGGTCGGTCTGAGTGGTCACTGGTGTGTTGAAGCGAAAGAATTTGTGCTCGGCGTCTTTCGCCACTGCTGCCGAGGTACCCAATCCCAAAAACATGATGCGCTTGGCAGAGGACAGCAGATCTACGGCCTCCGCGATGGCCTCGGTGGGCAGAGCGTCCCGGGCGAGTATCAAGGCACTGATGGTGTTATCGAACAGTTTGAAAGGATAGCTGGCGATGTCATCGGATGGTTCGACTGCTTGGGTCATGTAGCGAACTCCCGAAACAAGGGAAGTCGCCAGCTGGATTTTGAAATCGGGGAAGCCCTTTGCGCCAAATCGCTTACTAAACCGATTGACTGACGGTTCACTGACGCCCGCTAGTTTGGCCAGGTTGGCAATACTGGATTGTGTGGCAGCCTCGGGGTCCGCGAGTATGGCTTGGGCGACCTTGGTCTCTGATTTGCTGAGGCCGGGTAGGGCTGCCGCCACCTGAGTCAGCAGATTGGGTTTCGGATTCATCCGGTGTCTCCAGTCAGTCAAAGGCTCTATCTTGGGCACCCCCTCCCGGGTTTGGCAAATCCATAAGGCCTACCGGAGGTGCTGTCCATGGGTGCTGTCCATGGTGCGGTCGACGGGTGCTGTCGATAGGTGTTCGGCGACGCATTAAAGCGCCAGCTGCCCGCCCGCGGCAAATTTATTACATATTTTACATAAAAAGACTTTAAAAATGTAACTAAATTACTTATGGTGGTGACTCAACGTATCCGGAGGCACTTATGATCAATATTGCTATCAACGGTTATGGGCGAATCGGCCGAAACATTCTGCGCGCTTTCTATGAGCGGCCGTCACTCGCTAACAAGATTCGCATCGTCGCGATCAACGATCTCGGCTCTCCAGAGATCAATGCGCACCTCACGCAATACGATACGACCCATGGACGTTTTCCTGTCGAGGTGTCCGCTGGCGAAAATTGCCTCAAGGTCGGTAGCGACACGATTAAAGTGTTTAGCGAGCGTGATCCCGAGGCGCTGCCTTGGGCGGACCTCGATGTTGATGTGGTGCTCGAATGCACCGGCCTGTTCACCGATAAAGCGGCAGCCTCAAAGCACCTGCGTGCCGGTGCGCGTCAGGTGCTCATATCTGCCCCGGGCAAGGACGTTGACGCCACGGTTGTTTACGGCGTCAACCACGAGTCTTTGGGCGTCCAGCACACGGTCGTTTCCAATGCTTCCTGTACGACTAACTGTTTGGCTCCTTTGGTGGCGCCGCTGCACGCTCAGGTGGGTGTTGAAAGTGGGTTGATGACAACGATTCATGCCTATACCAACGATCAAAATTTGAGTGACGTCTACCACACCGACCTGTACCGCGCGAGAGCGGCTGCCCACAGTATGATCCCTACGAAAACGGGGGCGGCGAGCGCCATCGGTTTGGTGATGCCGGAGTTAAAGGGCAAGCTGGACGGTCTTGCCGTGCGAGTCCCAACACTGAACGTATCGCTGGTGGATTTAACCTTTGTCGCCGCACGGGACACCACCGTTGAGGAGATCAATCAGATCATGTTGGTCGCGGCACAGGGTGATCGTTTCGGCGTGTTGAGCTGCAATACGCAGCCATTGGTCTCAGTCGACTTTAATCACAACAGCGCGTCCAGCAACTTCGATGCTAACCACACCCGTGTCTCTGGACGTTTGGTGAAGGTGCTTTCTTGGTACGACAACGAGTGGGGATTCTCCAATCGTATGCTCGACACGGCATGTCACATGGCGGCAGTCGCAAAACAGGGCATTGATTGCGCTGCCTAAAGAATCAGCCGGACCCCGGGGGGGGAGACGGTTGACCCAAGGGGGAGCTTTGCTCCCCCTTTTTTATGTCGTTGTTCAGATGTTGGTGCCGTGCTTTGCTGACAGCTTAGCGCTCGGAGGCGTGGCGGCGGCAAAAATCGCCATGGGGCGGGAGAAAATTCAAAATCGGCGTCGCGTTGATATCGCCACTACTCATGGCGGCCGCGTAGGTTTTTGCTTTGTCCGTACCGACGGTATGCACGTAGCCCCATCTGGTGTGTTTAAGTCGGTGAGCTGATAGGGAAATGCGTTGATGAGGCGCTGTCTTGGGGTTCACCACAAGCGCGGGCGCCGCCGTGTCTAACCCCTCTTGTAGCTCCGCGCTACAGGGAAATAACGACGCGGTATGACCGTCATTGCCCATTCCCAAGATCACCACATCAAAAAGGTCAATCGCTCCCAACGCTGCGTTCACTTGTTCGAGGGTTTTCTCAGCATATGGGAAAGCTGATACCAGTGAGATAAACCTTGCCTGATTGGCGTGACCCTGTAGCAACGTTCTTCGTAAAAGGCCTTCATTGGAATCCGGATGGTCGGAGGAAACCCAGCGCTCATCCGCGAGTAAGATCGTGACGCGAGACCAGTCAATGGGGGTGTTGGCCAATTGACTGAATAACGGGGCAGGGGTGTTGCCGCCTGAGACAACTAAGGACGCCCGGCCTCGCTCGGTCATGGCCTCTTCTAGGTGACTGACGATTTCTGCCGCAAAGGCCGCGTTGAGGTCATCGGCACGGTCGAAAAAGCGATCAGGCATGCCAGCTCCTGCCATCGCGCTCGATCAGAATTTCCGCTTTTGGTGGCCCCCAGGTTCCCGCGTGATAGGGTTTTGGTTCAACCCCCGCCGATAGACAAGCCGCCATCAATTCGTCGCACCAGCGCCAGCTTTCTTCGATTTCCTCTCGGCCGACGAACAGGGATTGGTCCCCGTTGATCGCATCGAGAAAAAGGCGCTCATAGGCATCGGGAATGCGGTCAAAGCCGTCGGCTTCCCGAAAGTCCAAGTCCAGTGTATGGCTTTGCAGTGAGAGCTTGTCTTTCAGGCTTTGCCGTTTGGAGACCATCGTCAACTCAATGCCTTCATTGGGTTGTAACCGAATGATGAGCTTGTTGGGTATGTTGGCGCCGTCGCCAAAAATATTGTGGGGTAATTCTTTGTACTGAATGATGATCTCAGTCACTTTCTCGGGCATTCGTTTACCGGTTCGCAGGTAAAATGGAACCCCCGCCCAACGCCAGTTGTCGACGTGAGCTTTGATGGCAACAAAGGTCTCGGTATCACTCACCGTTTTTTCGCAGCCGGGTTCTTGTAGGTAACCTGGAACAGCTGTGCCTTTAGACCAGCCCTCGGCGTATTGGCCGCGCACTACGTGGTCGGCCACCGTGGCAGCCGTAACGCGACGAAGCGCCTTGACGATCTTCACTTTTTCGTCCCGAATGCTGTCGGCCTCGAGACTGTTTGGCGGTTCCATTGCCACCAGGCAAAGTAGCTGCATCAGATGGTTCTGCACCATGTCTCGCAGCTGTCCGACCTTGTCGTAGTAGGACCATCGCCCTTCAATACCCACGACTTCTCCCACCGTTATTTGCACGTGATCAATGCAGCTCTGATCCCATTGACTGTTAATGAATCGGTTGGCAAAACGCAGCACCAGGAGGTTCTGCACGGTCTCCTTGCCGAGGTAGTGGTCGATACGGTAGATCGACTTTTCGTTAAAGAAACGGGCGAGCGTGTCGTTCACCGTTCGCGAAGATTCCAGGCATTCCCCGATAGGCTTTTCCAATACGATGCGGCAGTCACCCGTGAGGCAGTCGCTTTGTGCAAGATGGTCGCAGATCGGCGAGAACAGCGCGGGCGGTGTCGCCAGATAAAACAGGCTGACGCGATCGTCATCGAGCCATGATTTCAAGGATTGGAAATCCTCCGCCGATGAAAAATCAGCGGCTATGTGAGACAGCAAAGGTTGAAAGTTGAGCCATTCTTGATCGGTAGGCGCTGACTCGGCCATGGCGGCATTCAAACGACCACGCAATTTATTACCGAATGCGGTTGAATCCTCCTGTTCTCTGGAGACGCCAGCGATACGAAGATCCGTTGGGAGTAGTCCGGCGCGATGCAACTGAAATAACGCCGGGAACAGCTTTCTCGCCGAAAGATCGCCATTGGCGCCAAAAATAATTAAGTCGACGGCGGTCACAGTTTGCTCTCCTCAGGTGTCAGCAGGCTTGTTGCAAGGTTGGACGCCTCGGTCGCTAATCGGGTAATGCCAGGCCAGTCTTTGTTCTGCACAAGTGTTGCGGGCAGCATCCACGAACCCCCGGCAGCGACAACATTGCTCAGTGAGAGATAAGACGCTAGATTTTTGGGATTGACGCCCCCAGTGGGAATAAATTTCACACTCGGGAAGGGCCCCCGGAAGGCTTCGATCGCCTGATGCCCTCCCGAGGTCGCCGCCGGGAAAAATTTCACGATCGGAAACCCGGCTGCGGTTACTCGCATGATCTCTGATGCAGTGACAGCACCAGGGAGGAGGGGAATGCCCGTGTCGCCACTGGCTTTGAATAGCTCGTCGTTGTGCCCAGGCGATACAACGAATCGCGCGCCCGAATCCACGACTTCGTGAAACTGTGACTCAGTGGTGACAGTGCCCGCCCCGAGAACAGCGCCCTCAACCTGATTCGCAATTGCCTTCATCGCGGCCGCGGCGCAATCGGTCCTCAGGGTGACCTCCAGCGTGGTCAGGCCGCCCGCTACGAGAGCCTCAGCCAAAGGTGCGGCGTCTTCGAGATGTTGAATAGCAATCACTGGGATGATCGGGACTTGGGTAAACATCGTGTAAGAATCATTCATCGCGGAGTCATTCCTGCAGAGACAAGGCGGCGCCCACTAGCCCGATGCTTTTGTGGGTAATGATAAAAGTAGGAATTTCTGCGAGATAGTCAGCAAACCGCCCCTTGGCGAGAAACCGTGCACGGAAGTCACTGCGGCGGAGAATATCAATGTAGCGAGGCGCAATACCTCCAGCGATGTAAACACCGCCGCGCGCGCCAAATGTCAGGGCGAAATTGCCAGCAGCAGCGCCTAGAATCGCAAAAAACATGCCCATGGTTTCCTGGGCCAGTGTGTCTGCCTCGCCCTGTGCTGCGCTGCCGATAGACGCCGCGTTGGTGTAGACGGGATGCTCACCTCGGTGTTGGCACAGCGCCTCATAAATATTGAGAATGCCGTGACCGCAGCAAAGTCGCTCAATAGACACCCGTCCAAACCGTGCGCGCAGGACCTTCAGGACCTGCGCTTCGGTATCTGTTACCGGCGCGAAATCAACATGACCACCTTCACCGGCAACGACCATCGGGGCGCCGTGACCGCAATCGACCAATGCGGCGACTCCGAGGCCTGTCCCCGGTCCGATAGCAAGTTTTGGAAATCCCGCGGCAGCGTTGCCGCCGCCAATACGGATTAAGGTTTCCCCTTCTAGCACTGGCAGCGCTCGCGCCACTGCTGCGAAGTCATTGATGATGTTGACGGTACTGATGCCTGTGCAGGATTCGACAAGATGTTTGGTGAATTGCCAAGGGCTGTTAGTGAAGCTAACAACGGGTTGATCCGGCATGGCGGCGACGGCGAGACAGGCTTGGCTAGCGCGCCCTTTTGCGAAACCGGCTTTCGCCGCATCGTCCATTAGCATGCCGAGGACGTCGGTAAAGGTCGGAAAGTCAGCAACTCGGTAAGTAGCGATCGGTGTCGGCTCCCGCGATGCCGGCGTCACAGCGCCAAAGCGCGCATTTGTCCCGCCAATGTCGCCGACTAATTGCCACTGTTGTGTTGTCATCGATCGCCCTTCGTGGGGAATAAAAAACTAGCGCCCTGTTCGGCAGTACCCACGCCTCGGCGGGCAGCGTCGAAGAGGGACCGGCCGACGCTCCCATTGCTATCGGGGCCCTTGGTTGGCGGTCGCTGTGTTAGTTCAGCCTCTGGCAACTCAACATTGAGTGTGCCGCTGTACGCGTCAAGTTCAATTATATCCCCAGTGTTTAGCTTCGATATGGGGCCATCCAGTGCCGCTTCCGGGGTCAGATGAATGGCAGCGGGCACCTTGCCTGAGGCGCCGCTCATTCGACCATCTGTCACCAACGCGACTTCATGGCCCCTGTCCTGGAGGATGCCAAGAATCGGTGTCAGCTTGTGTAATTCGGGCATGCCATTGGCAGAAGGACCTTGATAGCGGACGACGACTACGCAGCTCTGGTCCAGATCACCGGCTTCAAAAAGTTGCTGAAGCGCGTGCTGGGAATCGATTACAACCGCGGGTGCCTTGACTCGCCAGTGAGCTTCCTCGACGGCCGAGACTTTGATCACACTTCGTCCGAGGTTTCCGGTCAGCACCCGTATGCCGCCCTCGGTGGCGAAAGGCTTCTCTATCGTTGCCAACACGGCCTCGTCAAGGGGAGTAGATGCGGGAGTCTTCCAGCGTAATGTGTTGCCTTCGAGGCAGGGTTCCTGAATAAAATCCGCGAAGGGAACGCCTAAGCAGGTGGCGGCATCGGCGTGCATAAAGCCGCCCTCTGTAAGCTCTCTAAACAGGTACCCCGTTCCGCCCGCAGCGTGGAAATGGTTAATGTCTGCACTGCCGTTTGGGTAAACCCGCGCAATGAGCGGCGTAACCCGCGAGATGGCGTTGAAGTCATCCCAGGTTATGACATAGCCCGCCGCGCGGGCGATTGCAATTAAGTGAATGCAGTGGTTAGTTGATCCGCCGGAAGCCAGCAGTGCCACTAAGGCATTGACGAGCGCACGGGCATCAATATGTTCTGCGAGCGGCAGGTAGTGGCCGCTGTTGCGAGTCAGCCGGGTCACTTGCTGTGCTCCGAAGCGGGTTAGCGCATCGCGAAGTGGCGTCGTTGGGTTCTCGAAGGAGCCTCCGGGCAGTTGAAGCCCCATAGCCTCTACCATCATTTGATTGGAATTGGCTGTGCCGTAAAAGGTGCAGGTCCCTGGGCTGTGGTAGGAGGCACTTTCCGCCTCGAGGAGCGCCTCACGATCAACTTTCCCCTCGGCAAAAAGCTGGCGTATGCGTACCTTCTCCTTATTAGCAAGACCTGTGGGCATGGGTCCCGCGGGGATGAACATCATGGGGAGGTGCCCGAATTGCAGCGCGCCCATTAACAGGCCCGGAACGATCTTGTCACAAATGCCCAGCATCAGGATGGCGTCAAACATCTGATGGGATAGGGCGATGGCCGTGGCTTGGGCAATGACATCGCGGCTAAAAAGTGACAGCTCCATGCCGTCTTGGCCCTGGGTCACGCCGTCACACATCGCGGGTACGCCTCCCGCCACCTGGCCGGTTGATCCCACTTGTCTCAGGGCCTCCTTAATGAGGGTGGGATAGGCTTCATAGGGTTGATGCGCGGAGAGCATGTCATTGAAGGCCGTCACAATGCCCACGTTGGCAGCATTCATGAGCTTGATCACGGACTTGTCAGTCGTTTCGCAGGCGGCAAAGCCGTGAGCGAGGTTGCCGCAGCTTAGCCGGCTTCGGTCAGAGGGTGCGCTCGCCATCTCATTAATCATGGCGCGATAACCGTCTCGGGTTGGCCCGGATCGGTTTTCGATATCCCGCGTAACTTGGGCGATAACTGGCTGCATATGGGGTTTTTTTCTCTCCGACGAATGGCTTATTATGTAATAAAAACAAATTTAAATCAGCGAAAATGAGGCCTTAACGGGTATTTATGTAATTTAGTTACAATGAACCCTCTTGGGCGCCCGCTGGCCTAAACCTCCCGAAAACGCGACTAACATCCGTCGTCATGTCAGGCTCGGCGGGCCCAGAAAGACAAGCAGGAGCTGCAGCCGTGCTATGTGCAAGCGGCAAGCAGCAAACCGAGTGTAAAGGGTTCAGGATCAAGATGTAAAAGTCGGTTGGCCGTGGCAGAGTAGCGGCCAAGTCTGGCGCATGTCATTGGATCATTGAGTCCGATTGAGATAAACAGGTCACGGGAATGAGGCCCTTTTTAGGGTCTGGGATAATCATGGTGAAATCCGTTTTGGTAACAGGTGCAGCACAAGGAATAGGACTGGCGATCGCTGAACGATTCGCGGCAGCTGGCTGGCTGGTGGGTTTGTTCGACGTCAATGTTGAAGCCTGTCGGGAGCTCATTAAAAAACCCCCTTTTAGTCGGGCGGTGGCCGGCTATTGCGATGTGACCAATCGCGAAACAATCGATAAAGCGGTCACTGAGTTTGCTGGTATCTCAGGTCGCCGCCTGAACGTGTTAGTCAACAATGCAGGGGTTCTGAGCGCCGGTGGCTTGGAAACCTTGACCCGAGAACAAGTGACGGCGATGGTCGAGGTCAATGTTCTGGGGCTTACCCAAGTGACCCAGGCAGCCTTCCCGCTACTACGTGATACCCCCGATTCCATGGTGATTAATCTGTGCTCTGCTTCCAGTATTCACGGTATTCCCTGGCTGAGTGTTTACAGCGCCTCAAAATTTTATGTAGACGGTTTAACCCAGGCACTTGGGATTGAGTGGGCAGTACATGATATCCACGTCACTTGCCTGAAGCCTGCTCCCATCAACACGTCGATGGGTCACCAGCTTGATCCGCGGCACACAAGTAAGATGGCGATTTCTATTGAACCTGCCGAGGTCGCTGAGGTGGCGTTTAGGGCTGTCAGCTATCGTAAGCCGCATCATTTTGTTGGCGCCACCACGCGCTG
>CBFHQV010000030.1:0-22053 GCA_965658055.1 Luminiphilus sp.
ATGATATCGCCATGTATACCCCCGGGCTCACGGTAAACGAGACTGCCGCCACCGGCGTCCCCCTTTACACCATTCGGGGCGTGGGATTCCAAGATTATTCCACGGCCGCATCATCGACAGTTGGCATTTACTTCGACGAAGTCGCCATGCCTTACGCGGTAATGACACGGGGCCTATTGTTCGACACCGATCGGGTGGAAATTTTGAAAGGACCCCAGGGCGATCTTTACGGTCGAAATACCACCGCGGGGCAAATCAACTTTATCAGCCGTGCCCCAACCGACGAGTTTTCTGCTGGGATCACCGGCAGCTATGGCCGCTACTCGGCCTATGATCTCGAAGGCTTCGTCAGCGGCAGCTTGGGTGAATCGACCCGCGGTCGCCTAGCGGCGCGCTACGTAAAATCTAACGAGGGCTGGCAGGAAAGCACCGTCGGTGATGACGAGTTGGGTCGCGATGATGTCATGGCAATACGAGGTACGGTTGAGTCTGATTTCAGCGACTCCTTTACCGCAAAGTTGATGGTCAGCTATGTGGATGATCAGTCGGAAAACACGGCAAACACCGCCTATGACGGCACCGACATTGGCATCGCTCCTTTCATGGCGCCATACCTCCCGATGGACCAGTACCTGATCCCCGGTGGCGCCAACTTTGGACAGACGCCCCCATGGTTTTCAACAGGTGACAACACCAAGGCCGGATGGACGAACAGCTACACGAGCCCTATCACCGGGCGCACCTTCGATCTTCGGCCCCAGCGTGACAACCAGACAACCAATGTGGCGCTGCGTCTGGATTGGGAGATCGGCGATATGACCCTGACGGCGATCAGTGGTTACAGCGACTTCCAGCGCGAGGAGGCCAATGACTGGGACGGCGGTTTTTATAACGACTCCAGTAATATCAACACGACTGATCTGCAGGTGTTCAGTCAGGAAATCCGCTTGTCGGGAGGTTCCGATCGCATGAATTGGGTAGGGGGGGTCTATTACTCCTACGATGATATGGATGAGTACTACCACTACTTCATGTCGGATTCGGTATATGCGCTAGCGAGTATTCCTTTCGGTGTCGGCCTATTTGCCCCAAACCCTATTCGTGAGTTGGATACCAAGTATCAGCAGGAGACGGAGTCCGCTGCGGTGTTCGGTCACGTTGAAATTGGGCTTACCGATGCACTGTCGTTGGTCCTAGGTGCCCGTTACACCAACGAGACGCGTGACTGGCAGGGTTGTACTTACGTGGCCGATGATGGTTCCTTGGGCCTTTTCTTAAACAACGTTTTTGGTCTTGCGGGCAGCCCCTTTGAGTTAGGTCCCGGTGATTGCGGCACCATCAACGATATTGGCGGCTTTGATCCCTCCTTCAATCCTTACGAAGACAGTGTCGATACCAGTCGGCTGACTGGGAAAGTCGGTCTTGATTGGCGGCCCAGCGATGATCTGTTGGTGTATGGCTCTGTGTCCAACGGCTTTAAGTCGGGCGGTTTCAATGGCGCCAACTCCAACACCACCACCCAGCTCATCCCCTATGAGGAGGAGGTGCTGACCGCCTACGAAGTGGGCACCAAAGCAACCCTGCTAAACGGCGCCATGCAACTTAATGGCGCGGTGTTCTTCTACGATTACGAAGACAAGCAGGAGCAGGATCGCGCGGTCACACTGGTGGGTAACATTTCCGGTCTGACCAACGTCGACGAGTCTGAGATTATGGGTGCGGAGCTCGAGCTCACCTGGCAGCTGACCGATGGTCTTACCGTGGCGGCCAACGGTGCGTGGCTGGATACCGAGGTCAAAAAATGGCAGGCGGTTGATACCGCCAACAGCTCCTATCCAAATAACATTAACTACTACGACGCCTCTGGCCAAGAGCTCGCGATGGCGCCGGATTTCTCTTACACACTCTTTGCGCGGTACGAGTTCTCCCTCGGGGGAAGTTTGATGATGGATGTCTCGGCCGATCTCAACCACACAGGTTCCACGACCGGTGGACCGCGACCCGAGGATGCCACTGAGGACTACACCGTCGCCAATGCCCGTATCGGCGTGGGATCACAGGACGGTGCCTGGCGCGTCATGGGCTGGGTCAAGAACCTGTCGGATGAAGACTACTACCCCTCGGCCTACGGCGGTGGTAATGGTCCCTATGTTCGAACATGGGGCATGCCAAGGACCTACGGCGTGACCTTCAGTTACTTCATCGGGCAGTAACGCATCGATTCAAACAGGGGCCAACACGGCCCCTTTTTTGTCTTTTTCTTGGAGAGCTGAGCGATGAACACTCTGGCGCGTATTTCTTGGTTGGTTGGCTTCAGTATGGTGCTGGGCTTGTCGGTAACGTCTTGCGGAGGGTCGGACTCCTCTCAAAAGGCGGCGGCACCGCTTATCGATTCGTCGGTCGATGCCGTTATTCTCAATGCGGTGGTTTACACAGACGGCACCTCGGCGAGTCGCGTGGACGCCTTTGCAATCAGTAACGGTCATTTCAGTTATGTCGGTGACGCGGATAGTGCCCTGGCGCTGGCGGGGGATAGCACCCAAGTCTTTGACATGGGGGGCAAAGCCATCCTCCCGGGCCTCATCGATGCGCACGTGCACCCGTGGCAGGGCGGCGAGAAAGTTTTGTATATGTGCAATTTTGATTTCAGCACGACCCCGGAACAGCTCGCCGAAACGATTGGCGCCTGCGCCTCATCCCCCGATGCGCCTGAATGGATTGTGGGTGGGCAGTGGAACAGCAATTTCTTTGTCGACAACAATATCGAGTCTCCACGAGAGTTTCTCGATGCGGTCGCCAATGGTCATCCGGTGTTCCTAGATGATGACTCGGCACACCACGGTTGGGCCAATACCAAGGCTATGGAGTTAGCGGGCATCACACTCAGTGCTGACACCGTCGATCCGGAAGGGGGCGTATTTGTTCGCGATGCTGACGGCGTTCCCAACGGTGTCTTGCTTGAAGCGGCGGCGGGGGTTGTGAGTAGTCAGATTCCACCCCATACCCGTCAAAACAAGGCAGCAGCAATCGCCGCGGTGTCCGAGATCGCCAATGGCTTTGGGGTCACGGCTTTTGGGGACGCGCGGGTACCTGAGAGTGCACTTCAGGCTTATCAGGACGCCGATAGTGCCGGTGAGCTCACGGTCCATGCACTGCTGTACCAGCAGAGTTACGGTCACGGAGCGAAGATGGTACCGCTGGAGCCGGTGGCGGCCTATGACGCGAGAGTCGCTCAGTATGCGTCGCCAAATACGCACATCAAGGCCATCAAATTTTTTCTGGATGGCGTTCCAACGGCATCGCGTTCGGCGCTGATGTTGGCGCCCTATACCACTGATGAACAGCACCCCGAGTCGACATTGGGGATGCAAATGATTCCCACCGACGAGTTAAACCAAGCGGTTGCTGAATTCGATGGTGCGGGTTATCTGATTAAAATCCACACCGCCGGAGACGGTGCCGTGAGAGTCGCGCTCGACGCCATTGCCTATGCACGCGAAGCAAATGGCAATACTGCTCGGCCAATTTCCCTCGCCCATGCGGGCTACGTGGCGCCTGAAGATATTCCGCGGTTTAACACTTTAAATGCAGTGGCGGATTTCACGCCTTACCTGTGGTATCCGAGACCGATTATTGACTCGGTTGTCCAAGCTGTGGGTTTGCCTCGTGGGGCTGAATACTGGCCAACTAAGGATCTGCTAGCGGCGGGTGCACCGATCAACGGGGGTTCCGACTGGCCGGCCGCCGCCGCCGACATGAACCCCTGGCCAGCCATTGAGTCTCTGGTAACGCGACAGCATCCTACCAACGGCAGTGACGACACATTCTGGGTCGAACAGGCTGTAAGCCTTGACGAGGCTATTCCCCTTTGGACCACCCGAGCTGCGGCCATCATGGGCTTTGGCGAGTTCGCGGGGGAGGTTGCGGTGGGCAAGTCGGCTGACTTTATTGTGCTCAATCAAGATCCTCATGAAATTCCCATTAGCGCAGTCTCAGAGACCGCCGCAGAGCAAACCTGGTTTCGGGGTGTAAAAGTGTGGGGTCAGTGACCTGTGGCAGTTACGCGACGTGACGTCCTGAGGCAGGGTGGTTTGGCCTCGCTGGCGGCGCTTCTGCCGATGCTCCGAGCGGCAGGTGCGTCCGCAGACGCGGTGGCAGGGGACTTGGTCACCTCCTGGGATGATGCCGATGCAACGACCCTGGCCCAGTGGATTGCGCGAGGGGATGTAACGGCGCAAGAGGTGTTGGATGAAACGGTGCGCCGACTCGAGCTGATCAACCCAATCCTGAATGTACTCGCGCAGGATCATATTAAGCTTGCCCAAGCCGCCTTAAGTAATGGACTGCCAACCGGTCCCTTTAGCGGGGTTCCTTTTTTACTGAAGGATTTGGGCATAAGCCTCGGCGGTACTGTGACGAGCGCTGGTTCCGCCTTAAATGCCAATCAAGTGGCCACCACAGACTCCGAAATTGTGCGGCGGTTTAAAGCAGCGGGTCTTCTGATTTTCGGCAAAACCAATACCCCCGAATTTGGTCTGGCGCTTACAACAGAAGGTGCTCACCTGGGAGACTGCTTAAACCCTTGGAATATCGCGCACAGTACCGGTGGGTCGAGCGGGGGTTCAGCCGCGGCGGTGGCGTCCGGTATTTTGCCCATGGCCCACGCCACCGACGGAGGCGGATCGATACGCGTTCCGGCCAATCACTGCGGCGTTTTTGGCCTGAAACCCACCCGGGGTCTGACGCCCGGCACGCAAGGTGCGGGCATGTCGGTCGGTCATGTCGTCTGTCATACCGTGCGAGATAGTGCCCTCATGCTCGAGTTGTTGGCGGGCTATCAGTCCGGTGCGCCCTACGGCGCGGGTTTGGGTAATGAGGGATTTTTAGAGCGTAGCAAGCGAGACCCGAGGCGGCTTCGAGTGGCACTCAATCTGACTGAGCCCGTGGTCGATCTTGATGATGATGTGCGGGCTTGTATTACCGATACCGCCATGCTGCTTGAAGAATTAGGACATCATGTAGAAGAAGCGGCTCCCGGCATTAACTACGACATGCTCAACGCCGTTCAAAACACCTTGATCGCCAGCGATATGACAGCCTGGCTCAATTACGTCGAGCAGTCGAGAGGACGCCCCATCGCGGTCGAAGAGTTGGGGCCTATGACGCATATGATTCGACGGGAAGGTGCCAAGTACTCTGGCGCCGACGTGGCTGGATCGCTACAACTCATGCATGGGATTGGATTCCAAATGGCGGCTTTTCACCGTCAATACGACGTTGTGCTGCAACCGGTTACGTCGACACCTGCGCCGCGACTTGGGACGATCACCTATCGGGAGGGCGATGACTTGCTCGCCTATACTCGCCGATTTAAAGCCGTGTCGGCCTTTACCCATTTGTACAACATGACGGGTCAGCCTTCCATGTCAGTACCCCTTGGTCAGAGTAAGAATGGGTTGCCGATAGGGAGTATGCTGTCAGCGGCGGTGGGACAGGATGCTCTGTTGCTGTCGCTTGCGGGCCAGCTTGAGCGCGCCCGGCCTTGGCGAGGCAGAAAGCCCGCTGTTTACGCTGGCAACGCGTAAGACTGACTTAGGCTATTCGTTAACATCGGAGAAAGAGCAATGGCGTTGAAAAAAAGGCGTACAGGCTTTATCTGTCATGAACTCTACATGTGGCATGACACCGGTAACTACGCGGGTCCAATGCCCTACGGCAATCCGGTTCAGCCCGACATTCATGCCGAAAACCCCGAGACCAAGCGCCGATTTAGAAACTTGCTCGAGGTATCAGGGCTGAATGAGGCGCTGCATATGATCAAGCCGCGTCACGCGACCGAAGCGGAGATTTTGCGTTTCCATACGCCTGAGCATTTGGAGAACGTTAAAAAAATTAGTGCGGATACCGGCGGAGACGCCGGATTTTTCACTCC
The DNA here is from genome assembly GCA_965658055.1 of Luminiphilus sp. Taxonomy (GTDB): domain Bacteria; phylum Pseudomonadota; class Gammaproteobacteria; order Pseudomonadales; family Halieaceae; genus Luminiphilus. The sequence continues at coordinate 5,933 of CBFHQV010000030.1, forward strand.
TGCCGGACGCGGCAGTTATGAGATAGCGATGTTGTCCGCAGGCGGTGTCCTCGCGGGATTGGAGGCAATCCTTGAGGGTAGCGTGGACAACGCCTATGCCCTGGTGAGACCTCCGGGTCATCATGCGATTGCGGGTGAGGGCATGGGTTTTTGCATCTTCGGTAACGCCGCGCTGGCGGGTATGCATGCCTTTGAAACCTTTGGGCTTTCGCGGTTAGCCTACGTGGATTGGGATGTCCATCATGGCAATGGCACCCAGTCGGCGTTCTACGATGACCCGCGCGCGCTGACCATATCGGTCCACCAGGATAATTGTTTCCCGCCAGATTCCGGGCACGTGCATGAAACAGGATCCGGCAAGGGCGATGGTTTCAATATCAATATCCCGCTACCCCCAGGCTCGGGTGTCGGCGCGTATGAGGCGGCTTTTGATCAGGTTGTATTGCCGGCGCTTGATCGCTTCGAGCCCGAGTTGATTATAGTTCCCAGCGGGTTCGATGCGGGTGCCTACGACCCCCTGGGGCGGATGCAAATGCACAGCGAGGGTTACCGATCACTGACCGAAAAGCTACTTTCCGCCGCTGATCGGCATTGCGCCGGGCGAATGTTGCTGACCCACGAAGGGGGATACAACAGCTGGACCGTTCCCTTCTTTGGCCTCGCGGTGATGGAGGCTTTGAGTGGCGTTAGAACCGGGGTGGAAGATCCCTTCTTGCCCCTTCACGCCGGTTTAGGGGGCAGGATCTCCAGCCACATCAGCAGCTGGCGATTGATCAGGCCTTACCCGCCCTTAACAGACTCTAGCAGCAGGTATTCGTTGGTGACCCACGGCAATTTTTACGCCACCCTAGCGCGGCGCGCGCCCAGCGCCACAACGCCATTGCTTACTGATCAAAGTGGCATGGTGTACACCTATGGGGATCTTGAGGCCCAATCGGCGAGGTTCGCCAATGCGCTAGTAGCACTGGGGTTGCAGCCCGGGGACCGTGTCAGCGTTCAAGTCGAGAAATCGGTAGCGAATCTTTGGCTCTATTTGGCGACGCTGCGAGCAGGACTGGTTTTTCATCCACTGAATACCGCCTACTCCCAAGAGGAGATGGCGTATTTTCTGGGGAATGCCGAGCCCGCGCTGGTGGTTTGCGATCCCTCCAAGGAAGAAAGCTATCGAGCCCTCTGCGAGCAATGTGGCATTGATCGTCTTGTCACGCTGGACGCCGCTGGGGAGGGTTCGCTCAGCCGCGTGGCTGGAGAGCAAGACACTGTGTTTGATACTGCGGAGCGCGCACCAGAAGACCTCGCGGTACTGCTTTATTCCTCGGGAACAACGGGCAGGCCGAAGGGGATTATGTTGACCCATGAAAACCTGCGCAGTAACGCGGCGGTGCTCGTGGACCACTGGGGCTTTACCTCGGATGATGTCTTGCTCCATTGTCTGCCCATCTTTCATGTTCACGGTTTATTTGTCGCAATCCACTGCGTTCTTATGAGCGGTGCTTCCATGAACTGGCTCGCTGGCTTTGACCGTCAGGATGTCAGGGCGTGTTTACCCAAGAGCACGGTCATGATGGGGGTACCTACCTACTACACAAGACTGCTGGCGGATCCTGATTTTGGCCACGAGGATTGCGCTGGTATGCGTCTCTTTATCTCCGGTAGCGCGCCGTTACTTGAAGAAACCTTTAGTGCTTTTGCAGCCCGAACGGGGCATACGATACTCGAGCGCTACGGCATGAGTGAAACAGGGATGAACAGTTCCAATCCCCTTAACGGGGAGCGCCGTGCCGGAACCGTAGGGTTCCCCTTGCCCGGCACCGAAATCCGGGTTTGTACCTCGAAGCACCAGCCTGTGCCCGCTGGGGAAATTGGCGAAATCGAAGTGCGTGGGGCCAACGTATTTGCCGGTTATTGGCGAATGCCCGAGAAGACGCAAGAGGACTTCACCGCCGACGGCTGGTTCGTTACCGGTGATCAGGGTCGTTTTGACAGTGAGGGGTATCTGGCCATCGTCGGTCGCTCCAAGGATATGGTTATTACTGGTGGATTGAATGTCTATCCGAAGGAAGTTGAGGCGCTGTTAAACACGCTTGAGGGCGTTGCCGAGTCAGCGGTATTCGGTATCCCCGATGAGGATTTTGGGGAGGCCGTGGTGGCGACGGTGGTGGCGACGCCGGGAACTCGTTTGGATCCAGACGGCCTTCGGGAGCAATTAATCAGCCGCATCGCCAAGTTCAAAGTGCCGAAGCACATTCGCGTGATGGATTCTCTTCCGCGAAACACCATGGGCAAGGTGCAAAAAAACAAGCTCAGAGAAACCTGGCGCTAGCCGCGCCTGCGGTCATGAGTTGCCGAGCAGGAGACCCACCATCATCGGAAAGCTGGTCGTCAGGCACAGGAGCAGCATGAAACTGTAGATATGCTTGAGCCGCAGCCCGGTCAAGGCCAGTAGCGGAATGGCTGTGAAAGGCTGAATCAAATTGGTCCACTGATCTCCGTAGGCCACTGACATCGCAATGAGGCCTAAGTCGACTTCCATCAGCTTTGCTGCCTCTAGAAAGGATGGCCCCTGTAAAGCCCACTGGGCACCCCCAGAGGGAATGAATATGTTAATAGCACCGGCGCTGAGGAAGGCGAGCAGGGGCAGTGCCTCCGCCGTCGCGATCGAAATGAGTTGCGACGTGAATTGTTCCGCTAACCCACTCTGAAGGGCGATGCCCATAATGCCCGCGTACAGCGGATACTGTAAGAGCGTGGGAGAGGCCACCCGAGCACCGTCCGCAAATAGCTCACTGTAGTGGGGTAGCGATCGTACCAACAGCAAGCCGAGACCCAGAAAGGTCCAGTTCACGATATCGAGTTCGAGAGAGACCCCCTCTCGATAAAACCAGTAAAGGACATAGGACAAGATTAAGATCCCCGTCAGCAACGACAGCAACCGACCTGTGTACTTCTCGTCGGTCGATTCTTCGCCGATGTGTTCGGCGTGTTTGGATTGGGTTGCCGACGCCTTGGTCTGATCCATCTTAAGGGGCGTTATCAGGTCATCTGGGATGACGGGCGCTGTTATCTGCATTCGTCTGTGGCATAGCAGCACTGTCACAATGACGGCCGTCAACGTGGTGCCAATGGTCAACAGGTTCCACCAGGTAAGCAGCGTGTCCTGAATCGGGATCAGGCGATTAATAACGCTGAAGGTCGGATTACCCTCTGTCGCAACAGCGAGGGCGATTGAGGAAGAGTAGCCCATCTCCCATACGACAAAGCCTCCGAATCCCCCGGCAGCGAGCAACGGGTAATGCACCTTTAGGCCGCTGGAAAGGCTGTCGCGGGCGATTTCCCTCGCGACTAGCGCCGCGGAAATGGGGCCAAGCGGCCATGAAAGAAGGGAAAAGAAGGCGCCGGTCAGGACCACAAGGATATAGGCCTGGGTCGGCGACTTCGCGACCTTTGCCAGTCTGACTAAGCCACGTTGAATGAGAGCGGTGTGCGCGAGCACATAGGCGGTGATGATGATGAGCACCATTTGCATGGTAAACGCGAGCAGAGCACTTAGACCGCTACCCCATTGCAATACGAGCTCTCCCGGGGATACGGGGGTTAAGGCCAGGGCAAGTCCAATCATGCACAGGGTTAGCCACACCGCGAAGGTAAGGGGATCCGGAATTCGCTGTTCCATCAGCTCGCGCAGTCGCTGCAGGGTACTCATAGCCTGCTCACCATGCCATGTCTGGCTGCTGTTTCCAATAATGGGTGTGCTGCTGGAAGAGATAGGCAAGCTGTAGCACGCCACTGTCGTCCTGTGGTCTTCCCACAATCTGCAGACCCACGGGCAGACCGGTCGCGGAGAACCCCGCCGGGACCGAGAGGCAGGGCACGCCAAAGGGGCTCAGGATGCAGCAAACACTCATCCAGTCAATGTATGAAGACATAGCCTGCCCGTTGATCTCGGTGGGGTATTCGGTCTCAATGGGAAAAGGCATAACCTGTGTGCTTGGCATTAGCAGGTAGTCATAGGTATCAAATAGCGTGTTTAACATGGCTGACACGCGCTGTCGGTTACGCTCTGCCTTTTCGATGTCCGCCGCGGTTAAATGAAGGCCTTGCGCGATGTTATCCGCGAGTGTCGGTTTGAGTTTGTCTTTGTGCTGGTGGTAGAGCTCGCCGGCAAGGGCAGCGTAACTTGCCGCTCGATTGATTTTAAAAATTTCCATGGCATCAGAGAGTGCCTCGAGGGTGATTTCCTCGACGTGGTGACCCAGTCCCGATAGCAGGCTGGGAGCCTTTGCTAGGACGGCAGCAACGTCGTGATCGACGGGTAGGGAAGCGGGTTGTGGTGCCCAGCCGAGTCGTAATCGTTTCTCAACCGGAGCGATGGGGTGAACAGGTGCTAAGGACGAGAGGGCCTGCGAGAGGGGATCTCGCTTATCTGGGCCGGCGATAGCGTCCAAGAAAAAAGCACAGTCTTCTACGGTACGCGCCATGGGACCCTCTACCGACATGCGGGTACAGGGAAGTGGCACCATCGGCCACGAGGGGACGCGGCCGAGAGAGGGGCGCATGCCCACTACGTTGCAATACGCTGCGGGGTTTCGAAGTGAGCCCCCCATATCGCTGCCATCTGCCAAATGAACCAAGCCTGCGCTCAGCGCCGCCGCTGCTCCGCCGCTGCTTCCGCCGGCGGTGAGATTTAGCGCGTAGGGGTTGCGGGTCGCCCCAAAAACGTCATTAAACGTATGTGAACCAGCACCAAACTCGGGGGTGTTGGTTTTGCCGATGATGATGGCGCCGGCGGCCCTAAGTCGCTCCACAAGCAGGCAGTCAGCATCGGGGATATGATCTCTAAACAGCGTTGAGCCGAGGGTCGTCAATATCCCGCGGGTTGCTGCCAGGTCCTTCACGGCAATGGGCAGGCCGGCGAGTGGGCCCAGGGGATCTCCAGCGACTCGCGCACAGTCGATCTGGTCCGCTTGGGGCAGAACCTCATCCAGATCAACCAGTGTACAAATCGCATTAATATGCGGGTTGCGGCGTGCGATTACCTGATAAGTCTGCAGCAGTAATTCCCGCGCACTGATCTCTCTCTGTCCCAGTGCTGCCATGATATCGATAGCGCGAGGAAGTGCCTCGACGTCGCTTATCGATGGAGCCTTATTGGTTATCATGGGGCGGCACTCCGTTGAAGGGGCAGTCACTCTTCTGGCGGGCCTTTGCTACACTCGACGAGCCTCAAGTACAGGGTAAAGAGTACCTCATCAACGGTCTTGCTCGTTGACATTTGTGGCCACACACTTAACAGTGATCCATGGGCGCCCGGCGCCGGCAGCCACTTTGCGCCAGGTCTGGGTCATCGTCCAATACGAGGGGGCGGGATTAGCGAGCCCCACATAGCAAAGACAGGAGTTATCGTGGCATCTGGATCCGATGTTGAAGTGAATAACGGAGTGTGCGACACCACGGATGCCCTCGCGCTGCGACGTTTTGATCGGTCACTGCCCATGGCTTTACTACGCGCACACGAGGCGGTGCTGAGGACTTTTATTCCCCATCTTCGCGCTCACGACTTATCGACACAGCAATGGCGTGTGATGCGGGCATTGGCGGAGGCACAAGCCTACGATGTCGGCGAACTCTCGGAGGCATGCTCGCTTCTGAGGCCAAGTGTGAGCCGTATCGTGCAGAACTTGGAAAGCAGGGGGATTCTTGCGCGCTCATCCTGCGGGCGCGACAGCCGACGCTCACTGATAAGTATTACCCCCGCTGGCCGGGACCTGATTGAATTGATCGCTCCGGAATCTGAAGCTCGCTATGCCTACATCGAGGCGCGTTTCGGCCGGGAGAACCTCGGCGCGCTATACGACATGCTTCAATCGCTGGTCGATGCGCTTTCGGATCCCGCGCCGGCCTTTGGAGATCTGCAGGGAGAGGAACGCCCCGATAGCTGAGCACCCCCGAGTCGCGTGAACTCGAGGGCGTTGTGCTGGACCGGGGCGGTTATCAGGCGACCTGATCGATAATGGTTGCTGCGATACGTGCGCCGTCATCTGCCAACTTCTGAAATTCAACGACTTGGTCAAAATTCATGTAGCGATAGATCTCGTCGGCCATCGAGTCTATCTTGTTGGCAAACTCCAAATACTCCGCGGGCGTCGGTAGCTTGCCAAGCAGGGCCCCAACCGCCGCCAGTTCGGCGGAGGTGAGATAGACGTTAGCGCCGTCTCCAAGTCGGTTCGGAAAATTTCGGGTCGATGTTGAGAGTACGGTTGAGTTGGGCTCTACACGCGCTTGGTTGCCCATGCACAAGGAGCAGCCCGGCATTTCAGTGCGAGCTCCGGCTTTTCCGAAAATAGAAAAATACCCCTCTTCCATGAGCTGGTGCTCGTCCATGCGCGTGGGGGGACAGATCCACATGCGAGTCGAAACCGGCTTGCCGTGGGCCTCCAGTAGCTTGCCGGCGGCCCGGAAGTGCCCGATGTTAGTCATGCAACTGCCGATAAAGACTTCATCGACGTTATCCCCTGCGACTTGGGAAAGCAGCCTGGCGTCATCGGGATCATTGGGTGCACAGACGACCGGTTCGGTGACCTCCGCCAGATCGATCTCAATGATGGCGGCGTACTCGGCGTCAGCGTCGGCGGCGAGCAGGGCCGGATTTTCGAGCCAGGCCTCCATGCTGCGTGCTCGGCGCTCCAGGGTCCGCGGATCCCCATAGCCCTCGGCAATCATGGCTCGCAGAAGGACAACATTAGAGCGCAAATACTCGGCAATGGTTGCTTCGCCTAATTTGATGGTGCAACCGGCAGCTGAGCGTTCGGCGGATGCATCGGAAAGCTCGAAAGCTTGCTCAACGGTGAGAGAATCGAGGCCCTCAATTTCAAGAATCCGGCCCGAGAAGATATTCTTTTTGCCCTTCTTCTCGACCGTGAGTAGCCCTTGCTGGATGGCATAGTAGGGAATCGCGTGAACGAGGTCCCGGAGAGTAATACCCGGCTGCATTTCTCCTTTGAACCGGACCAGAACAGATTCCGGCATGTCCAGAGGCATGACCCCCGTCGCGGCAGCAAAGGCAACGAGGCCGGAGCCCGCGGGAAACGAGATCCCTATGGGGAAGCGGGTGTGGGAATCGCCGCCGGTGCCTACGGTGTCCGGCAACAGCATACGATTGAGCCAGCTGTGGATGATGCCGTCGCCGGGTCGCAGAGAGACGCCCCCGCGGGTCATGATGAAATCGGGCAGCGTGTGCTGAGTATCAATGTCGACCGGCTTGGGGTAGGCCGCAGTGTGGCAGAAGGACTGCATGGTTAAATCAGCAGAGAAGCCAAGACAGGCCAGATCCTTGAGTTCATCCCGCGTCATGGGTCCGGTGGTGTCTTGAGATCCCACCGTCGTCATCCGCGGTTCGCAGTAGGTGCCGGGACGAATGCCCTCCATACCGCAGGCGCGCCCGACCATTTTCTGCGCGAGTGTGAAGCCCTTGCCGCTATCAACAGGCTGTTCGGGCTTTCGAAAAAGATCGCTTTCCCCAAGCCCCAGAGCTTCTCGTGCCTTGGTGGTCAGCCCGCGACCGATAATCAGGTTGATTCGGCCTCCAGCTTGTACTTCGTCGAGCAAAACCTCGGATTTAAGGGAGAATTCAGAGAGCACATCACCAGCCTCATTGAGAATTTTCCCCTCATAAGGTCGTATCTCGATGATGTCTCCCATCCCCAGGTTGTCGACCGGAGCCTCGAATACGAGAGCGCCGGCATCTTCCATGGTGTTGTAGAAAATTGGCGCGACCTTGCCCCCAATACACACTCCCCCCGAGCGTTTATTGGGCACACCCGGCATATCTTCACCGAAGAACCACAGGACGGAGTTGGTCGCAGACTTTCGTGAGGAGCCGGTTCCGACAACATCGCCAACGAAGGCGACAGGTAGTCCCTTCGACTGGATGTCTGCAATTTGCTGCATGGGGCCGGTCACACCATGTTCTTCAGGTGACAAGCCATCTCGGGTCATTTTGTACATGGCGTTTGCATGCAGCGGGATATCGGGTCGCGACCACGCATCGGGTGCGGGGGAGAGGTCGTCTGTGTTGGTCTCACCGGTGACCTTAAACACCACCATTTTAATGGAGTCGGCAACCGCGTCTCGCTTGGTGAACCATTCACCAGCAGCCCAGCTTTCCATGACGGCTTGCGCGTGTTCGTTGCCCCCTTTGGCGAGATCCGCCACATCATGGAAGGCCTCGAACATGAGCAACGTGTGTTTTAGCTGCTCTGCCGCCTGTGTCGCGAGGTCTGGGTCTGACAACAGCCCGACAAGGGTCTCAATATTGTAGCCGCCGTGCATATTGCCAAGCAGTGCGACCGCATCTTCACGGGGGATCAGCGCGCAGGCCAGCTCACCCTTGGCGATGGCTGACAAAAAACCGGCCTTGACGTACGCTGCCTCATCAACCCCCGGTGGAACTCGATTAGCCAGAAGATCGAGTAGAAACGCCGATTCACCTTCCGGCGGATTTTTAAGCAGTTCAATAAGCGCTGCTACCTGTTCGGCATTGAGCGGCTTGGCTGGGATATTTAATTGGGCACGTTCGGCCACATGGGCGCGATAGGCTTCAAGCACGGTATTACTCCCCCGGGTGTTGGTTCATCATGATAGGCAGCGCGGAGTATACCTTTCGACCCGATTGAATGGGAGTCAAATAGCCCTAATGGTGTGCATTCAGGGCATCCATATCCTAGACTATGATTATGGCCAATCCCTCTTCACCGACTTCGGCGCCCGTGAGACCAAGAGTCAAAACTCCCTGTATTGGGGTGTGCTCAACGGGTATAGGTGATGCCGTATGTCGTGGTTGCAAACGCTTTGCCCACGAGGTGATCGACTGGAATGCCTATTCCGAGGAGGAGAAGCGCATCGTCGACAGTCGGTTAGCTGGATTTCTCAGTTTGTGTATGCGTAACCGTTTTGAGGTTACAGACCCGGGCTTGTTGCGCTGGCAGCTGGAAACGCAGCAGATTCGATTCCGTGCCGAGCACGATGAATATTGCGGTCTTTTCTCGCTGTTAAAGGCAGGTGCCAGTCAGATCAAAGAACCCGAGCGCTACGGATTCAGCGTGCTAGTCGCCTGCCCAGAGAGCGGGCTGCGGGAGTTGATGGAGCAGGTTGATCGTGAATTTTGGGAGTTGTCTGTCGCCCATCATGAGCGGTACCTTGCCACTCCCGATCTTTTTTGCTCCTGAGGCATTTGTGTCTGCTGCCATTGATCTCGCCGCCGTGCATGCGTTCCTGCCCTGTGAAACTCCTAAGCACTGGGTGGAATCAGCTATTCAGGACGTGCCAACCCTGCTGATAGATCACGCCAACTGTGAGAAAAAAGCCGCTGCGACGGCGATGAGTTTGATGCACAGGCACACCGAACACCCGGCGCTCCTCAATAAAATGTCACGCCTCGCTCGCGAGGAGCTTAGACATTTTGAGCAGGTGATCAAAATCATGGAGCGCCGAGGCATCGAATATACGCTGGTCACGGCCTCTCGCTACGCCGCCGGATTGCGGGATTTAGTCAGAAAAAAAGACCCCGGCAGGTTGGTGGACACCCTGGTGGTAGGCGCGCTGATCGAGGCGCGGTCTTGTGAGCGTTTCGCTGCGCTGATGCCCTATCTCGATGAAGAATTAGGGGCGTTTTACGCGTCGCTGTTGAAGAGCGAATCGCGTCATTTTCAGGATTACCTAAAGCTCGCCGCCGATCTTGCGGGGGAGGGTGAGCTTGAATCCAGGCTTTCGGTCTTTCGTGCTCGGGAGCTTGAGCTTATTGAATCTCCGGATAGCGAGATGCGTTTTCACAGCGGTGTGCCGTTGTCATAACGGCTCCTCGCTGATAAAGGTTAGGGTCGTGTCACCCCTGTCCCGCAATTATATCCGCGACTTAACTTATGCTTGGGGAAGCTCGAAGGACTGCAAGCGCAAGTCGCCTTGGGTTTCTTCCAAATACCAGCCAAGCTGGCTTGTCCAGTCGCCAAGAACAATGCGCTCTCCGGCGGGCGTCTGATGGCGATCGGGACGATGGGTGTGGCCATGGATCAAGCGGCTCACGCCGGCAGCGGACATCACCGCCTGCACTTCATCAAGATTGACGTCAACGATGTTGCCCGGAGCATTCTCTGCTTTTTCCTTACTTGCCGTCCGCAGGCTTTCAGCAAATGCCCGGCGCTCATCCAGTGACTGTTTCAGGATATTCGTTTTCCAGGCGGGGTCGTGCATGACCGCCCGCAGCGTCTGATAATCGGTGTCGTCGGTACATAAGGTGTCGCCGTGCATGATCAGCGTAGGTTGTCCGAGTACCTCAATAACCGTGGTGTCTTCGAGAAGCGTGGCCCCTGTCGCCTGTGCAAAGTTCACCCCAAGCATAAAGTCGCGATTGCCATGAACTAAAAAAACGTCGCAGCCACCTGCGCTGACCGCCGCAAGCCGATCGATGATCCGGCGATGCAAAGGGGTATCATCGTCATCACCAATCCAGTACTCAAAGAAGTCGCCCAGTATGTAGAGGCGATCAAGCGTTGAGTGCTGTTCGAGCAGGTGATACAAGCCTGCTTCGATGGCAGGCGTGCTGTCGCTAAGGTGCAAGTCGCTGATAAACAGCGTTGTTGCCATCCTTAGGCTTCTACTACTGTGACGGACTCTATGATCACAGATTCGGTAGGGACGTCTTGATGTCCGGCGAGATTGCCCGTAGACACAGCGCGGATTTTATCGAGGACGTCGTCGCCGCTGATGACCCGGCCAAAAACCGCGTAACCCCAGCCCTGCATGTTCTTGCCACTGTGGTTCAGAAAGTCATTGTTTTTCACGTTGATAAAAAACTGTGCTGTAGCAGAATGCGGGTCCATCGTTCGGGCCATGGCAATCGTGCCGCGATCGTTGGTAAGACCGTTGTCAGCCTCATTTTCAATCGGCTCGGCCGTCGGTTTTTGCTGCATGTTGGCGTCGAAACCGCCACCCTGAATCATGAAGTTGTCGATGACTCGATGAAAAATCGTGCCGTTGTAGAAGCCGTCGTTGACATAGGAAAGAAAATTTTCGACGGTCTTAGGCGCTTTTTCGCTGTCAAGCTCAAGGGTAATGGAGCCAAACGTGGTGGTCATTTCTACATGGGTCATGTGCACTGTTCCTGGGTGGCCGGGTTCAGGGCGCGCATGCTACACCTTTTAGCCGGCTAGTGCGACGATGAAAATTTCTCGCGAGGCGTCAAAACAAATTTGTGATTGTTATTAGCGTGTTATCGGCACAAGTTACACCATCACCTAGCTGTGTCGCGCGCTCTTGCTTGCTATTATGTGCGCCCGATTTTAGTGGATATCCCATGAGCTCCGAGTTGCGCAGTAATTTTCTCCGGTCCCAAATCCAAGCAGACTTGGAGCAGGGAGTTGTGGATGAGTTGGTCACTCGGTTTCCGCCTGAGCCCAATGGCTACCTTCATATTGGCCATGCAAAGTCGATAACCGTTAACTTTGGCTTAGCTGAGCAGTTTGGTGGTCGCTGTCACCTGCGATTCGATGACACCAACCCTGAGAAGGAGAGTCAGGAGTATATTGATTCGATACAGGAGGACGTGCAGTGGTTGGGCTTCCGCTGGAGTGGCGATGTGCGCTACGCATCCAGTTATTTTCAGCAATTCTACGAATGGGCTCTGCATCTGATCGATGCTGGTTTAGCTTATGTGTGCGACTTAACTGCAGACGAGGCCAGAGACTATCGTGGCTCGTTGACTGAGCCTGGGCGCAACAGCCCCTATCGCGAAAGATCTCCGGTCGAAAACAGAGGCCTTTTTGAGCAAATGCGCGCAGGCGCTTTTGAGGATGGCACTCGCGTTTTGCGTGCCAAAATTGATATGGCGTCACCGAATATCAATTTACGTGATCCTATTTTGTACCGCATTCGCCATGCGCATCATCATCAGACGGGAGATGCGTGGCCAATTTACCCCACCTATGACTTTGCTCACGGTCAGGAAGATGCGATTGAGGGAATTACCCACTCTATTTGCACCCTGGAATTTGAGGACCATCGGCCACTGTATGAGTGGTTTCTGGAAAACCTGCCGGTTCCGCATCGACCTCGTCAAATCGAGTTTGCTCGCTTAAATACCAGTTACACCGTGACCAGCAAACGCATACTCAAGCAGCTCGTTGATACGGGGACCGTGGCAGGATGGGACGACCCTCGTATGCCGACCATCGCAGGCCTGCGCCGGCGAGGCTATCCGGCAGCGGCCATTCGCCACTTTTGTGAGGAGGTGGGTACGTCCCGGTCGGACAGTGTTGTCGATGTCGCGATGTTGGAAAGTGCGGTGCGTGATCACCTGAATCATCATGCGCCCAGGGCAATGTGCGTTATGGACCCGTTGAAGGTTGTGCTAACCAATGTCGAAGCCGAGGAGCAGCTTACCCTCCCTAATCATCCGTCGGACGACTCACATGGTACGCGTATGGTCCCGTTTTCCCCCGAGGTGTGGATCGATAAAGAAGATTTTCAGGAAGAAGCCAACAAAAAGTACAAGCGGTTGGTGCTTGGAAAGCGAGTCCGGCTCCGCGGCGCCTATGTAATTGAGGCCGATAGCTGTGACCACAATGAGCGGGGAGAGGTCGAATGCGTTTATGCCAGAATCATTCCCCATACGCTCGGTGAAGATCCTGAAGATGGTATCAAGCCCAAAGGCGTTATCCACTGGGTGTCGGCGGCGGCCGGTGTCAAGGCGACCATTAGACACTATGATCGCCTGTTCACCGTGCCCAACCCAGCCAAGTCGGATGATGTGGTGGCGGCGGTGAATGCGGCGTCATTACGGGAAATACATTCGGCCGTCATTGAGCCTGCTCTTGTGAATGCGGCCCCCGAAGCGGTGTTTCAGTTTGAACGGGAAGGCTACTTTGTGGCGGATCGTTACGAGCATTCTGCCGATCGGCCGGTCTTTAATTTGACTATCGGTTTGCGTGACGTGTGGGGCCAGCAGGGTGACTGAGTTACAGCTGACTAATACCCAGGGCGGTAAAAAGCACCCCTTCGTCCCTCGGGATCCCGAGAGTGTCACCATGTATGTGTGTGGCCCCACGGTCTATAACCTCGCTCATATTGGCAATGCTCGTCCCGTTGTGGTCTTCGATGTGCTGTACCGATTGCTTCTGCAGCTTTATCCCAAGGTCGTTTACGCCCGCAACATCACCGACATCGATGACAAAATTATCGCCGCGGCCCGAGAGCGAGGTAGTGATATTCAGGCGGTGAGTGACGAATTTACGGTTAAATTTCGCGAAGACATGGCGGCGCTGAACACACTGGCGCCCACGCTTGAACCCCATGCGACCGACAACATTGACGCGATGCTCGCGTTGACCGAGGAGTTGGTGGCAAAAGATCACGCCTACGTCAGTGACGGCCACGTCCTCTTTGCTGTGGAATCAATGCCCGGTTATGGCGCACTGAGTGGCAGAAAGCTCGAGGATATGCTTGCCGGTGCTCGGGTGGAAGTAGCGGAATACAAACGGCACCCCGGCGACTTTGTGTTGTGGAAACCGTCCTCACCCGAGGAGCCGGGTTGGGATAGCCCTTGGGGGCGCGGTCGGCCAGGTTGGCATCTTGAATGCTCGGCCATGATTAGAGCCCATATGGGTGAAAGCATCGATATACATGGTGGCGGCCGTGACCTTATTTTTCCCCACCACGAGAACGAGCGAGCGCAAAGTTGTTGTGCTTATGGCGGGGAGTTTGTAAGGCACTGGCTGCACAATGCCTATGTCGACATGGACGGCGAAAAAATGTCGAAGTCACTGGGCAATGTCCGGTCGGTGAGAGAGCTCCTGACCCATTATCCCGGTGAGGTGCTGAGGTTTAGTCTGCTCTCTGCTCACTATCGGTCGCCGCTCAACTTTTCGTCCGACTTGCTTGATGGTGCGCGCGCAAGCCTCGATACCCTCTATAACGCACTTCGACAGCATGTAGACGTGGCCGCGGCGGAGTTTGATGCGAGCGAGACTAAGGTTTTTGAGGCTCTTAAAGACGATCTGAACACCCCTAAAGCGATTGCCGCTTTGCACGCTTCGGCAAAGGCATTGAACAAGGCCAGCCCGGCTGAGGTTGCGCGCGCCAAAGGGGAGCTTATGGCCGGGGCCGCGCTCATGGGATTGTTAGCTCACGATCCCGAGGCGTGGTTCACAGCAACCCGGTCCGAGCAGGTGAGTGCGGAGACCGTGGAGCAACTGATTGCTGAGCGAATCGCGGCGAAAGCTGAAAAAGACTATGCGCGTGCGGATGAAATCCGCGAACAGTTATCGAGTCAGGGCGTTGTGGTTGAGGATGGCGCCGACGGGACCAGCTGGCGACGCGCTTGATCCAGCGATTTAGCCCAGGGCCTTTTCGCCTGACTCCACGGTTTGTTGAATGAGCGTGTTAATGGTCATGGGGCCAACGCCGCCGGGCACAGGGGTATAGGCTGTCACGCGATCCAATAAGGGTACCAGCTCGATATCGCCAACGCCGCCAGGGTGATAGCCCGCATCGACAACTACGGCGCCATCCTTGATCCAATCCGCTCGGATGAATTCGGGCCGACCCACCGCGCCCACGATGATGTCCGCTTGGCGGATGTGATCCTGGAGCTGTTGGGTTCTGGAGTGGCAGATGGTTACCGTGGCATTGGCCTCCAACATCATCATGGCCATGGGTTTACCCAGAATGGGGCTCCGGCCCACAACCACCGCATGTTTTCCTTCGAGGGGGATTTCGTAGTGGGCTAGCAAACGCATAATGCCCTGGGGGGTCGCGCACCCATAGGCTGCCTCTCCCATGGCCATTCGGCCAAACCCGAGGCAGGTAACGCCGTCGACGTCTTTTGCCAGTGAGATCATGTCGAAGGCAGCGCGTTCGTCAATCTGTGAGGGCACGGGATGTTGCAGCAGTATGCCGTGGACATCAGGATTGGCGTTGAGCTCTTCAATTTGGCGCAGAAGGTCATTGGTGCGGGTTGAACCGGGGAGTTCAATGGCCATCGACTCCATGCCTATACGGCGACAGGCATTGCCTTTCATTTTGACATAGGTGGCTGATGCGGGGTCATCACCCACCAGTATGGTCGCCAATACCGGGGTTCTACCCCCTGATTTTTCCTTCAAAGCGCTGACTCGCTCGGTAAGTGCAGCCTCTGTCAGAGCGGCGACGTGTTTGCCGTCAAGGATGGTGGCGGTCATGATGGATATCCCCCTGCTTATAAGAGGGCGCCAGTGTTTCAGAAGATGTTGTTGAGGAAAAGTACAAACCTTGTGAATTGACCCACTTTCTGCTTCCAAGTACTATGCCGCCCGGTTTGCATGTTGGTGTGAACTGAGTCTCGTCTGGCAGGATCACTGTCAGCGTTAATGTCGGGGTGTAGCGCAGTCTGGTAGCGCGCCTGCTTTGGGAGCAGGATGTCGGGGGTTCGAATCCCTCCTCCCCGACCACTTTATGGTGGCTGTAGCTCAGTTGGTAGAGCACAGGATTGTGACTCCTGTTGTCGCGGGTTCGATCCCCGTCAGCCACCCCACCTTCTAAACATGTTGGCAAACCCAATAAAAACAAGGCCTGCAGCGCGATCGGCAAAGATCCATAGGCATCATTACACCAGAAAGTACACTAGATTTTAACCCTGCCGTTTAGCTCACGAAGACCATCAAAGCTTAGACTCCTGCAATCAAGCTCATCGAAGATTTCAGGTGTCTGATGACGTGTCCGCTCCGCCATCTTTTCCAAGCCGCTGCAGCCCGCGTAAAAGCTGGCCTCTAGCGCTGTACACAGACCCATTACACAGAGTTTCGCTGTTTATTACACAGAGCTGTTACACAGACTCTGCTGCGCGTCCCAGCCTCGTAACCAATCCCCCAACCCAAGACCACCCCGGGGGGCCTGTTGCCGTCTGCCGCTCGCGTCGGGTTCCGCCTCCGCTTGCGAAGAGGCATTTTCGAGAGCTTAGCAGCCCCGTTAGCGCACCGTGGGGCTAGGCGATTGGAGTCGGGGCAGGGAAGCCCCGCAGTGAGCGTGGCGTAAGCCATGCGAGCTTGCCCCGCAGCGCCTTTGCCTTGTCAATGTAACCATTGCCCTACCCCACA
>CBFHQV010000030.1:22063-22326 GCA_965658055.1 Luminiphilus sp.
TGCACAGGGGTTGGCGGGTAATGCACAGCCCACACGAATGCACAGCCCACACGCGCAATGAGGTGCAGAGTGGTTACATGAGGTAGCCAGATAAACTCAAGGAGAAAAACATGCTTCAGGTCTACAGACTTTTCAAGCCGTTTCTAGGTGTGGCAGTTGCGGGTGTTTACCTCACATTTTTATTTGCTGCGTCGCAAAGTCACGCTGCCGAGATAGTCTCCCGAATTCTGACGTCACCAAAGGATTCAGCGGCAAAATACCGA
>CBFHQV010000031.1:0-22322 GCA_965658055.1 Luminiphilus sp.
AAGGACTCGGGTTTACACGATCATGTCTGCAGTGACGTCAGCAGAATCAAAGCCGCCTACTATCCTCGTCTGTGACGACGATCCCATGGTACGGCTGCTCGCAAAGGAATGTCTTGAAGAAGCCGGCATGAAAGTGACCGAGGCGGCAGATGGTCTGCAAGCCGTGGAATCTTTTCTAGAGCACCCGCCAGACCTGATCTTTCTAGACGTCGAAATGCCCAACCTGAATGGCTTTGAGGTTTGTGCGAGGATTCGCCAACTCCCTCAGGGCGAGAACGTACCGATTCTTATTGCTACTGGTGCGGATGATCGCGACTCGATTGACGCGGGATTTCAATCGGGAGCAACTCAGTACAAAACCAAGCCCATAAACTGGTCGCTTCTGTCGCGAGACGTGCGTTACATGTTGCGCTCCGCAGCCGACTTCACAACCCTGCAAGCGAGGGAAGCCGAGTTGGAATATCTCGCTTATCACGACCAACTGACCGGTCTTCCCAACCGATCGAGCTTCCTTGAACATATGTCGCGCAATACCGGGGCAAACGGGATAGGGACGGCTACAGTAGGCTTGCTCCTGCTCAGCATTGATCATTTCAAGCGTATTAACGATTCACTGGGACATGACATCGGCGATCAAATACTTATTGCGATCGCGAACGGTGTGAAGGACGGTTTGGCGACAGAGGCTCCAGCCTCTTTCGCCGTTGATGCCAATCTGCAGACCAATCCCTCGACTGATGAAGCCATTGACTTGATGCGCACCGGTGTTAGCGAGTTCAGCATTGTCGTTAAAAATGCGGACGATCAACGCCTGGATGCTCTGGCACAAATTGTCTTGGATATCCTCGATGCCCCAGTGGTGCTGACCCACTATCAGCTTCTACTGTCACCGAATATCGGCATCGCATCCTGTGCTACCGATAGCGCCGCAAGTGACGAACTTGTGCGTGAAGCGGGTCTGGCTCTTCGGGCGTCGCAAAAAATCGGCCGATGCCATTTCCGTCGCTATGACACGTCACTGGCCGACGACACTCAAGAGCGGCTAGTGCTCGAAAACGACCTCAACACGGCCCTAATATCTGGGGACCAACTATTCATGATGTATCAGCCGCAGATACAGGCGTCCACCGGCAAAATTGAAGGGGTCGAGGCACTGGTCCGGTGGCAACACCCGGACCTGGGTATGATTCCGCCGGATAAGTTTGTCGATATTGCTGAGGGAAGTGGGCAGATTATTGCTTTGGGTAACTGGATTGTTCGGCGCATCAGTCAGGATGTCGCGCAACACGAAGCGGCTTTCCCCCCGAATTGGACCATCGGTATTAACCTGTCGCCCTTACAATTTACGCAATCTAATTTTGTCGAGATGCTTGGCGAAATGCTGGGCACGCTGTCTGCCAAGCGGACCATCGAACTGGAGTTAACAGAGGGGGTGGTCATGTCAGATGCGGCTGACAGCCTTACCAAGCTCAGTGCTCTGAAATCCAAAGGCTTCCGACTTGCCATTGATGACTTTGGTACCGGCTACTCATCCCTAAGTTACTTGCAGGATTTTCCCATCGCCACGCTTAAGATTGATCGGGCGTTTATTTCGCGAACAGGTACCGAGCATGGCGATGGCATTGTTAAGGCGATCCTTCGATTGGGGCAAGCGCTCGGTATAAAGGTAATTGCCGAGGGCGTAGAAACACAGGAACAGGCGCAGTTTTTAATGCAAAACGCCTGCGACAGCTTTCAGGGCTATCTGTATTCAAAGCCGGTATCGGTTGAAGAACTCAAGGCGCTGTACGAAGTAAGCTACGACATCCCCACTGCGGCAACGTCAGCCGCCAGTTAGGTGCTGTGAGAGCATTCGTCGTAACCCCACTGTTATGGAGCACCCTACTCCTAGCGGCTGCAACCAATTACGCCCAGGAAAGCAGGGTTCAAGTATTACTGCAGGGCCAAGATGCTGAGGCTCTGCGTGAAGCCCTGTCGTCCGTGCAGGGCCACCTGACCCACACGCTCCCGCTGGTAAACGGCATCGGTGGCGAGATAGCCGCCAACATGCTGGAACCCTTGCGAGCCTCTGACGCTGTCCAGCGATTAGTGGAGGACTTCAATCCAACACAACTTCCCGAGCAGCGTGAATGTGCCATCGCAGGTGACGTTCAGGCCTCCTTTACGACGCAAAGCCTTAGCTGGCGGATACACAACTTCACCGACTCAACGGTGCCGCTCAAAAGTTTTCTTGGAAGTTGGCCGCAGGACTGGGGCCATGCGCGAGCCACGCTTGGTAGTGCAGCCTCCTCGGGCGGGACGACAATCCTGGGGGCCGCTGTGGCTTCGGAGTCACTGATCGCCAACGCTGTGCTGCCACCCGGCGTGTCTACCCTTACGCTTGCGTTTGACAACGCCATGAGCTCACCCTCGCAGAACCAGGTCGACCTGGTAGCGAAGACATCTCTGTGTGACGTCAGACTATTACCCGCATACGAAGACAACAGTAGCGACTTTTATTACGCCCACTATGTAGGTGCTGACCTTCTACACCGCTCGGGCATCACCGGGGCGGGTATCGGCGTCGCAATCATTGATTCAGGCCTGTGGGACCACCCGGCCCTCACCCGGGGAACAGACGGAAACTTGCGTGTGCCTGCGCAATACAATGCCATTAACCCGGGTGAGTCAGGGCCGCTGGAGGACAAAGGGGGGCATGGGTCCCACATGGCCAGCATCATCGCCAACAGCGAGCCCGTGACGCGGGTGGGGGCAACTGGGTTCAAGGGTATTGCACCCGACGTGCAGCTGATTCCAGTCACCGCTGTGACGCCCCGGGGGGACGGTGATTTTCTCGATATTATCCGCGGCATTCAGTGGGTGGTTGATCACGCAAAACCCTTAAATATTCGGGTACTGAATCTGTCGTTGACGGCCACACCGAGATTTGCCTACTGGGATGACCCGATGAATCAGGCCGTCCTCAAAGCCTGGCAAGCGGGCATCACAGTCGTGGTCGCCGCCGGCAATGATGGACCGGACTGGCAAACAATTGGTTCGCCAGGAAACAATCCCTACGTCATTACTGTTGGTGCGCTCACGGACAGCTGGACACCGGAGGATCGCCGCGATGACTACATCCCAAACTTCTCCTCCAGAGGGCCAACCCCCATGGGCCACATCAAGCCCGACTTGTTGGCACCGGGTGGCCACATGACGGGGTTGATCCCCCCTGATTCGACCTTGGCGAGAGAAAATCCAAACTACCTGCTGGCCGGAGGAGAGTTCGTGTCCACGGGCAGCTCGCAAAGCGCCGCTGTTGTCTCCGGGATTGCTGCTTTACTGCTAAGCGCAAAACCGGACCTCAGCAACGACGAGATAAAGTGTTTAATGCTTACTAGCGCGGAGCCCGCTATCGCCCGTGATGGCCGACTCGCCTATAGCCCTTTTCTACAGGGAGCCGGCAGCGTGAATGCGGCGCGAGCACTCACGCTGGGGGAAACGCAATGCGATGGGGTGGGACAAGATATCCGCGCCGCAGCCAGGGGGGAGGAGAAGCTGGAGGGCCCGGCTATTCGCAATGTTGCCGGTGACCCGATGCTGCCAAATCTGAGCAGCATGCTCTCGCCCTCACAGGCCGCCTCGGGTTTAAGTGAAGACCGACGCTGGGGGGTGAAAGCACATTTAGAACGACTGGATCCCGCAAAAGATAGCCCCCAGGCCGACGGAGTGCCCTTCGATTGGGCGGCAGTTTACGAGGCAGAAGCCGAGAAAATACGAGCGCTCAGCCCAGAAAACGCACAATAACTCAAAATATTTAAGTTTTATTAAACGCCCACCAACATTACTACCCCATGTGGGTAGGGTGGCCGATGTAGTCCTTCTGACGCTCCGCCTAGGATGATCTCACAGCGTCACGGATGCACGCTTTCAGATTCGTGCCGCATGGAGCGGCCCATAAACTTGGAATGATAGGAAGGTGCATACAATGAAAATGAATACAGTTATCTCTGGTTTAGCAATTTCTTTGGCGCTGGTAGCGGCCCCCGTTTCAGCCGATGGGCAACTCCGCGGTGCCATGTCCGCCGTTAGCAACGTAGCCGGCGCGATTCAGGAGCAAAACGAATACAACAACTTCAAATGGAACAAAAATGCCGGCCCGACCGGACCGGTAGTCAACAACACGGATGCTAAACGACAATCCGGCTTTCGCTGGGCCAGCCACCCTGCATCTGAGGCAAACAGCCGCACGGCTGCGATTGAGGTCGGTGCAGATGCTGGGCAGACCGGCACTCGCTGGATGATTAGGAATGACGTAAACCAAGCTGGAACCAGATGGATGATCCGAAACGATGTGAGCCAATCTGGCACCAGGTGGATGATTAGATAGGTCTTTTTATTGAATTCCCTGTACCCCCAAGATCCATGATCTTGGGGTTTTTTATCAAAGTTTGTTTGCAAAGTATCGGTATGCTAAAAGCTATTCATGCGTGAGCCGTGCTTGATAAAAAAACTTATCCTAATCTTTCTAGCCCGTGTGATTCTTTTTTTCGCTTGGGCTACCTTTGCACATGCCATACCAAATTTAGTTTTCTGGGACTCTCCCGTTACAGGCCGGCTAAGTCAGACAGTAGTAACTAACATATATCAGGACTCCTCGGGTTTAATTTGGTTTGGCACTCAAGAAGGACTAAATGTTTACGATGGGCGGCGAATAGAGACTTACCTCCCCCAAATAGGTGAAGAAGGTGCACTTAGATTTGGCACTATCATAGGCATCCAAGAGAGCGAAAGTGGAACACTATGGGTTGTCACCGAGAGCGGCATTCAACAATTCAGTAGGCCCGAACGAAGCTTTATTACACCCGAAAATTTCGGCCACCTCGAAAGTGAAATTCATGACTTTGACTTAGATTCAAACGGACGCCTATGGATCTCACTTACAGGTGGCATCGGTCTATACAACTCGAAAAGCTCAGAACTTCAAACACTAAACCTTCCGGCGGAATTAAAAGCCTCAGAAAAACCAGTAACATCATTAATAATAGCTGGAGAGGACACAGCTTACGTATCCATAGCCGACAAAGGCGTTTTTTATATCGAACTAGTGGACGGGAGACTTGTTTATGAACTCGTTTCCCCTCATTCAGCTCTATTAAAAAGCAACGTCCACGTAATCAGCAAAACCGAGAATGAACTTTGGATAGGCACACTTGACAATGGCATATTCGTAATTGACTTAGCCAATTTTTCGTTGCGTCATATTAATGCGGGCTTGAATCCGACTGATCTCCCATCTAACAGCATTTACGACATTAAGCATTTTGACAAGGAAACATGGGTGGGTACGGCGAAGGGGCTGGCCATCACTCTTGATTCCGGGCGGACGTTCGCAATTTATACAGACTTTGACGATGGACTAGCAGACGATCCTGTTTTCAGCATCGCTAAAAGTAGCGATGAAACTTACTGGATAGGGACCTACGGTGTTGCTCAGGCAAGAGCTAGCATTCTCGAGAACATCAGCAGTATAAACAGTAATCTGGTAAGTGAAACAATAAACGCCGTAGGTGTTTCCCCCGATGGCACTTTGTGGCTAGGCACCGATGCTGGTTTAGCGTTTCAAAAGCCAGGTGAGAGACCTTTTTCCTATATTAATACTTCATCACATTCAGTAATGCTTGACGATGTTGTAATGGCGGTGGCAACAACCGAGGACTCTGTTTGGATCGGCACATTTGAAGGTGGACTTTACAAATTCTCAAGAACATCAAAAACCTTAAAAAAAATAGCTTACGACCCAAAAGGAGCTTTCAGTCTTCACAGCAACGCCATAACTTCACTTCTTGTTAACAGTAATAATCATTTAGTTGCAGGAACCTTTGGCGGAGGTATTAGTTTAGTAGACCAAACCGGCGAAGTATTCCGCACATACAGAGCACCTACTGGCAGTGGAATAAGCGATAAGGTCTTTGCGCTCTTGGAGGACAAAGACGGAGGCATTTTGGTTGCGAATGAGAACGGCATCGCAAAGCTATCCAGTAACTACTCAACTTATTCTGAGACAGAATTTTCGACATTCTTAAGAAGCGATGGCGCTGCTCTTTCCGCTACTAACCCAGTAGAGTTACAGGTTGGTCAAGGCAATGATCTGTGGGTAGGAACATTCCAGCTAGGCTTGTTTTTAGTACAGAGGGATGACGATCTAGAGATAAAAACCGTCTCCAACCTATCCAGAAAACTTCAGCTCCCTAGTACATCTGTCATGGGAATTCATCCAGATAGCGATGGGTCATTTTGGCTGTCTCACAATGCTGGGTTAACAAAATTTGACCCATTAAATCTTGAGTATCAACATTTTATTACGCGGTATGGTGCTGAAAATAATGAATTTATCGTTGGATCATCGGCTCACGTAGAGAAGGGACCAATTTATTTTGGTGGATTTAGGGGATTGGCAATAGTCACATCTCATTCCTCCGAAGATAAAGCACCACCAATCCAAATCGGCCTCTCCTCCATCAAGGTCATGGATTCTTTCCTTCCCTTTCCTCAGGATCTGGAGAACTACGTACTCGACCTCAATTACGAGGACAAGATCGCTACCGTCGAATTCTTTGGCGCCGAGTATGTCGCTCCGGAAGAAATAGAGTACCAATACCGTATCAGGGGACTCGGAGACGAGTGGATATATCGGGGCAATGAGCGCACCGTCAGTCTCACAACGCTTCCCGCGGGCGATTATGTCTTGGAAGTCGCCGCCAAAGGCGTTTTGAGCGGCTGGAACTATGAGGGTCTGCGCATGCCCGTCGTGGTACACCCGCCGTGGTGGAACTCACCCGCTGCTTATGCTGGCTATGTCGCTCTGGTTATTTTAGTTATTGGATTGATCGTTCTTTTCTACCAGCGCAACCTCAAGCAATCGCTGCTCAGAGAACAACAGCTGACCCTTCGGGTGCGAGAGCGCACCAGCGAATTGGAACTGGCGACACAGGATGCCGAGGCGGCTAACCGAGCAAAATCTGAATTTCTAGCGGTCATGAGTCACGAGATTCGGACGCCGCTGCACGGCATGATTGGCATGAATGAGCTCTTGCTCAAAACCGATATCACGCCGCAACAAAAGCGGTTTGCACGTGCAGCCCTCAACAGCGGCAAAACACTCCTGCATTTAATCAACGAAGTCCTCGACCTTGCGAAAATCGAAGCCGATCGCGTAGAGATCGAACACGCTGAGTTCGATCTGGTCGGGATGGTGGATGAAGTATGCTACCTACAGGGAGAGCCCGCTCAGCGAAAAGGGCTCAAGCTCGACTTCATCCCAAGTGGCACGTTGGCCAATAGCTACTTGGGTGATTCCCAAAAAATACGCCAGATCGTCACGAATCTTATTGGCAACGCGATTAAATTCACAGAAACCGGTCGTATCATCGTGCGGGTCGGTAAATCCAGTGATAACCAACTCACCTTCTCCGTAGACGACACGGGTGTTGGCATTCCAGAGGAAGCCAAAGAGCGCGTTTTTGAAAAATTTACGCAGGTCGATGCCAGCACCACCCGACAATACGGCGGGACGGGGTTGGGCCTTACCATCTGCCGTAATTTTGCACGATTAATGGGTGGCGAATTAGCGATCTCGGAAGGCGATTCAGGCCAAGGAACCCGTGTGTCGGTCACCATACCGCTAGACGAGGTGGAATCTCGTTCGACCTTCACCCGTGGCGAACTGGCACTCCTGACTGCCGATGAAGTGCTGGCGGAGAGCGTAAACGCGCACGCTGACATGGTCGGCTACCGTGTCATCAGGCTAGCGCAGGCGGATGAAGTGATCCACCGCTCCTTCGCGGCAGTCATTGCTGATGAATTATTGGATCGCGCTGACCTAGATTATTTTGAAGAGACCGTGACGTCGGCGCCTCTGGTGCTTGCCACTTCCATTCGAAGTTTGTCGCCACGGCTTGGCAGCGGACCCTGGGCCGGTTTGCACCGGCCGGTTACGCTGACCAATCTACTGGAGGCCTGCTCTCCTCTCCCTGCAAGGGAGAAGGTAAGCACAACCTTTACCCCCGAGACTGGCTTGGTCTTGATAGCCGAAGACAACAAGGTCAATCAAATCTTGGTCACCGAGGCGATCAATAGCATGGGGCTTACGCCTGTTATTGCCGAGAATGGTAAGGAAGCCGTTGATCTCTTTCGTGAACAGGCGATTGACCTTGTGCTGATGGACTGTCAGATGCCGGTGATGGATGGCTTCGACGCCACACTCCAAATTCGGGAGCTTGAAGCTGCTCAGGGACGAGATCGGACCCCCATTATGGCGCTCACAGCTGCCGCGAGGGAGCAGGAGTATCGCCGGGCGATTGACTGCGGTATGGATGAGTTCATGACCAAACCGTTTGAAATCGATGAATTAACGACGCGCATCGCTGCCCTTTTGCAAGCGCGGCAGCCGGTACAAAAAACTGACTCTTCGACTCAGAACGCTCCCCGTCAACCTGCTGCGAGCGGCGACGAAAGCTTGGCGGTTCTGAACGTCAAAGCGCTCGACAACATCAGGGCTATTAATCAAGCAAAAGGCGATGTGCTCATCCAACAGGTCGTTACCACCTTCCTGACCCAGCTACCCGAACACACCGAGCAACTTAAAGCACTGATTGGCAGCGAAAACTATTCGGCCCTGCATCAAGCCGCTCACGCCCTCAAGAGCATGGCCTCTAACATCGGCGCCGAGCAGCTATCTGACCTATTGGGTGACATTGAGCAGGCAGCCAAGGCCGGTAGCGGTACACTCTCACAAACGGATTACGACTCCATCACAGAAATGCTCGAACAGGTCATTAACGCTTTACCCAAATTGTAAGCGCATAAATCCAGTAATGAATCCCGGTTATACAGCCGCCTGCGTCGTCACTCGCCCGTAAATTGCGGCGCTCGGCGCTCACGCTGGGCCAACAGGCCTTCCTTTAAATCCGCCGAACCCGCACATAAGGCCACCAGGCGGTCCGCCTCGGACCGGTTTAGCTGACCTTGTTCCACTTGATCGATAACTTGCAACATGGCACGCACTGCGAGCGGAGCCTGGGAAGCCAGCTGCTCGGCAAACTGGCTGGCGGACAGCATCAACTCTGGGGCTGGCGCCGTCCACGCGAGAATACCCAGGGATTTCATATCCGCCGCAGAGAACTCCTCGGCGGCCACCAGAATGCGTTTGGCGAGAGCCACACCGAGACGTTTGACCAAGCGCTCAATGCCATCGATCGGATAGCACAATCCAATCGCGGCGGCAGGCACTCGCATCATGATGTCATCGGCCGCCACACGAAAATCGCAGGACACAGCCAGCTCCACGCCACCCCCAAAAATATTGCCATTGATTACGCACAGAGTTGGGATGGGCAGCGCGGCGACCCGATTAGTCATCGCCTGGAATCGCTCACCACTCAGCTCGCCATTGTTGATTTGCTGTAAATCAGCGCCGGCACAGAAGGTTCGCCCGCTCTCTGAGGTCAACATGACAACCCGCACGGTTTCATCCAGGGAATCGAGCGCAGCCTCAATGCCCGCCAGCTCCTGATGACCCAGCGCGTTGTGTTTGTCGGCGCGGTTGAAGCTGATCCGCGCAACACCTTGATGCTGCTCAAACAGGATGGTCGTGCTCATGTAATTCGATTCCTTTTGGGCCTACCGAAGTGTCGCACACATTGAAATTTTGGACGTAATTTCGAACCTCATGGACACGGACAAAAAAAATACTTAAAGTTCAAAAAATTGAATTTCGAGAATTATTGCACCGTGACACCCTCGTCAGACAGCGGCTCCCCTTTTAATCGTGGCGTTCAGCACGAGGCCAAACACGGCGCCATTCTGTCGCGTGCAGCCAAGCTGTTTAATACCAAGGGAGCACGCTCAACGACCCTGAGCGACGTGGCCGAAAAGCTCGGGCTAACCAAGACCAGCCTCTATTATTACGTGAAAACCAAGGAAGACTTAATCTTCCAGTGTTACGACGCATCGCTCAAACATGCGCACAAAAACCTGAGTCGCATTGAGGCGACAACCGATCATCCGCTAGAGCGGGTCATCCTGTTTATGCAGGCCCACATCGACACCATATTGCGGGCGCTGGCCGGCGATGACGATTACTTCGCGGCCCCTCTCGAAGTCGCTTCCCTCAAAAAAGAGCACCGAGACGCGTTGATTCCCGAGTATCTTGATATGTTCAAGCGGGTCCGTGGTTACATTCGCGACGGAATCGAGCAGCAGGTCATTAGAGAATGCCACTCTACCTCAACCACCCGAGCACTCATTGGCGCCTTGGACTGGTCGTTTTATTGGTTATACGAGATGCCTCAGACAGCGGCGGCTCAAGCAAGCGAGGCCGTCAAAGATATCGTCACCCATGGACTGCTGACCAAACCGTATCAATACGTGCCGGGCACAGCAGCTCTTCCGAGTGAGGGCGGCATTAGCGCACGCGGGTTTGATCGGGAGGCGCAAAACCGACTGAAACAAGAAGCGTTCTTCAAGGCCGGCACGCGCTTTTTCAATATGAAGGGCTTTAACGGTACGTCTCTCGATGAGATCGCCGAGTATCTGCAAGTGTCCAAGGGAGCATTCTATTATCACTTTACCAACAAAGAGTCGCTGCTAACCCAGTGCTATGACTTTTCCCTGGACCAGCTGGAGGCTCTTTCCGAGGAAATCACCGCAAAAGACAAGGGGCCCGCCGAGAAGCTCGATGAGGCTTGCCGACGTATTTTCGGGATACAAAATTCAGACCTGGGTCCACTGATTCGCTACAACACCATTACCGCCCTGCCACCACCGATCAGGCGGCGCATTCTGGCCCGCACTGATACCGCCAATAGCTTTATTCATCGGTTCATCGAACAGGGCCAGCAGGAAGGCAGCATGCGAGCAGTCAATATCGATGTCACTCAAAACATGTTGCAAGGCGCTATTAATGCATCAATGGATATCGGGAGCTGGCGTAAGCTTCACGACATTGATGCTGCCGCTATCGATTATTTCGACGTGTTCTTCTTTGGCCTTGCCAAAAGTTAAGACCGTTCGCTTCGCAGGAGATCCTGAGTGGATAGTTTTCAAGACGTTATTGACTTAATCCAGCCTGAGCAGGTTGGTCGCTGCTGGTTTCGCGGCCAGAGCCCCCAACCCCAGGGCAGGATTTTTGGTGGCCAGGTCTTGGCGCAGTGCTTGCTCGCAGCCAACGCAACCGTAGAGGGACCTCTGCTCGCACATTCGATGCACGCGTACTTCTTGCGGGGCGGCGATCCCACCACCCCGATCGAGTTCGAAGTTGACCCGATACGCGATGGCCGATCCTTCGCGACACGACGCGTGGTGGCCCGTCAAAAAGGCGCCGCGATTTTTAATACATCCATTAGCTATCAAGTCACTGAAGAAGGCTTTACCCACAGCCAAACCATGCCCAAGGTACCCTTCCCCGAAGAGGTCGATGACAGCCTGAAGGGCTTCAAATACCCAAGCTTCAGTGACATGTACCAGATCGATCGTGTGCGCATTACTCAGAGGAGCAGTAAGCCCCAAGACAAGCAACAGAACTGGTTCAAGGTGCGGGGGAATCTGGTCAGCGATGCGCGCATCCACCAAGCAGGACTGGCTCTCATTACCGATTGCGCGCTATTGGGGACGAGTTTTTACCCGCAGGGACTTGAGGACTGGGACATCAACCACGTTGTTGCCAGTCTCGATCATGCCATTTGGTTTCACGAGATTCCCGATATTAGTGATTACATCCTCTACGAATGCGACAGCCCTTGGGCGGGCAATGCCCGGGGCTTTAATCGTGGCCAACTGTGGAATCGTGAGGGTCGACTGCTCGCCTCCACCACGCAAGAAGCCCTGGTGCGCCCAAAGACCCGATGATCAGGTAACGACCGTCGCCATTTCCTGACCGATAGTCACCACTTTCAAAGCACCCTGCTCAAGCACAAACTCGTGCACAGACCCATTATCGGGCCACACCTGCAGGGTTCGGTCATCACCCCGAATGTGGGCTATTACCGCATTGATGACCAGAAAATGCGTAAAGACGACGGTCGGCTGCTGCAGTGCCAACAAGCCGTTCACAATCCCCTCACGCCACTGCCAGAGCATGTCTTCCTGCTCTGACCAACCCTGACCCATAAACGCCCTGAGCCAGTTCTGACGATCCTCAAGAGGCACCGGCGCCTGAATTTCGATAAACGCCTCATTGATATCAAGCGGCGCACCCAGTCGTTGTTGAAGAGGCGCAGCGGTCTCCATGGCTCGTGCTTTGGGGCTACTCACCAACCCAACCCGCGGGGGCATCAAGCGCTCCAACTGATCGGCTGCAGCCATGGCCTGCTGCTGACCCAGCTCGCTGAGACCCGGATCGGGGTGTTCAGCCCACTTCGCGGCGGCCTCACCATGTCGCACTAACCAGATAGACGTCATCGATAGGTCACCAGTGACTCGTCCAGCTGGGCGCCTAGCAACGCCAAATGCGCCGTGTCATTGAAGTTCGACAGGGAAATGCGCGAATCCGAGTAGATAAACCGCGTAATAGAGCAATTCATGACCGGCTCATAAAATTGATAGAACCCGGAATGCGCCGCGCCGGTCACCAAACCCACTGCCGTCGCTATCGTTCCTCCTGAGGTAAAGACCGCCGTGTTCTTGCCACTTCCGACGGTGGCGATAATATTTCTAAGCGCCGCCTCTACCCCATCTCGGTAGTTCGACCATGGGGTGATGCCCGTTGCGGCGCAGTCCGGATGGACCCACGCGTTGAATACTGCTGCAATTATCTTTTGGTAATCCTTGCTCGACTTCATACCGCGCCCGGCTATCTCCGCGAGAGCTTCGTCACCAGCCGCGAGCCCCGGCAACAGCGCGCGCACCTGCTCGTCATTATCCACCTCATTGAAACGTTCATCGGTTAGGATTGGCTCGCCAAAGCCAAGCCCCGCCATGACTCGCTCCGCGGTCTCTTGCTGCCGGGATAAACTGCCGCTATAGGCGGCATCAATGGTAAGCCCAATCTTTTCAAGGTACTGGCCCGTTATGTCGGCCTGGCGCTGCCCGAGGGGTGAGAGCTGATCGTAGTTCTCTGCACCGAAAGAAGCCTGTCCGTGCCGAATCAGGTAGATCGAAGCCATTATGTTGATGCCTGTGCTTGAGAATGGGAAAAGCGAATCCGTTTCGGATAAGGAAAAAAGTCCTCAACGTGACCCGAGCGAATACGGTCCTGCAACCCGGTCCAGAACTCCGCCTCATAAATATCACTATGGAGCGCATCGAATGCGTTGCGAGCCCGCTGGTTTCCCGAGAAAAACAGCCTGAACTCTTCAGGAAAGACGTCGTTGGGCCCTACCGAGTACCAAGGCTGCCCTGACATTTCCTCATACTCATCTCTTGGGGGTGGTATGCGCCTGAACTTGCATTCAAGAAGCGGCTGAATTTCGTCGTAGTCATAAAACACGACGCGCCCGTGTCGGGTCACGCCAAAGTTCTTCAGCAGCATATCGCCGGGGAAGATGTTTGCCGCCGCCAACTCCTTAATCGCTTTACCGTAATCGTCCATCACGGCCTCTACGTCGTCATCAGAAGCTTCCTGAAGATAGAGATTAAGCGGGGTCATTCGCCGCTCTACATAGCAATGCTTGATGATAAGCGCAGTACCGCTGGTGTAAATCTGTGACGGACAGGTATCCAGCAACTCCGTCATGAGCTCTTCGGAAAAGCGGGCACGATCAAACACCAGATTTGAAAACTCCTGGGTATCCGCCATACGTCCGGCGCGATCCCAACGTTTTACCAAGTCGTACTTGCTCCTGACCACTTCATGGGTCATGTCTTTAGGCGGCGTAAAACGGTCTTTAATAATTTTGAATACGAACTCATAGGACGGCAACGTAAACACGGTCATCACCATTCCCTTGATGCCGGGAGCAACAATAAATTCATCTTCAGTGGCCTGCATGTGCCTGTAAGCGGTTCGGTAATAAAAGGTCTTACCGTGTCGGTGATGCCCGATGGCGCTGTAAATCTCAGAGGTATCTTTCTTGGGCATCAGCTGCTGCAGGAACAAGACATACTGCGAGGGAATCGATGCATCGACCATGAAGTACGTCCGGGTAAAGCTGAACAGCAAGCTCACCCTATCGGAGCCAAAAAGAATCGTATCGATGTATACCTTGGGATCATCCTCATCATTGTTGTGCAGCAAGGGCAATACAATGGGCATCTGCTGACGACCCGCAACAATGCGACCCACGATATACACCGCTTTGTTTCGATAAAAGTGATGCTCAAGCATCTGTATTTCGAGCCCGGGACTCGCGAGATCAAAGTCACTGCCTAACTGCTTTTCGACAGCCGCTACGATGTTGGCGACATCCCGGGCCTGATCTTCAAAGGGTATCGATAGCCGATAGTAGGAAAGCAGGTCGTTAAAAGCCCCTGAAAGCCCTCCACGGCGGGTAAACCGTACCACCACCTTGCTCACATCGACTGGCGGCATATCCCCCTGGGGAGAGAACACGAATGCATGTTCATCCCGAATACGGCGATGGCCAAACACCGCGTTGTAAATCGAGTTATAAAACGTCTCAGCAATCTCAAAGTTCGTCATCCCCCGCACTAGCTCGGCGTAAACCGCCCGGGTGCCTGTCCAAAAGTCAAAATCGGTGAGCTGATCCCCGGCGATATAGGTCGCAAATTCGAGGGTCTCGAGCACTTTCTCTTTATAGAGTGCGATACGACGCGTCGAAGCAACGTGCATTAACTGCCATTCGGCATTCTCAAAGCGAGTTCGGGCAGCGAGCGTGATGTTTTCAAACTCGGCAAAGTAAGCGGCAAAGCCGTTTAAAATGGTTCTGGCGAGACGTGTCTGCTTATCCACTGCCTGTTCTCATGGTCTGAAGCCCACACAGGGGGCCATGGTCGGCCCGCGAGTTTATCGCACCAGCGCTGACGTTCATATCGGGCACAAAAAACCCGCCAGCCGGCGGGTTTAGACATACCCTGAATCGACTACGCCGCGTAGGCCTTCGCGGCGTACTGCGCGCGATGATACGTAGCGTCGCCAAAGGTCGTAATGATCATCATCAGCCGCTTGGCATAATGGCCGATATCAAGCTCATCGGTGATACCCATGCCGCCGTGCATCTGGATAGCCTCACCGTAAACCTTCTTACCATTGCGATCGATCAACACTTTCAGGGCATTGATCGTCAGATCGGCACTAGCGGGATCTTCCTTGAACTCGCAGACTGCCTTGAACAGCAGCGATTTGGCTTGCTCGTAAGCAATCATGGTATCGACCATGCGATGCTGGAGTGACTGAAAAGAGCCGATCGCCGTGCCAAATTGTTCGCGGGTCTTGGTGTATTCCAAGGTCTTGGCATTGAGGGTCCCCATGCAACCAACGGCCTCGGCGCATAGCGCAATAATGGCCTCGCGCACAAGACACTCAACGGTCTCCATCGCGCCACCCTCGGCGCCCAGCCGCATGTCAGCTGATACCTTGACGTTGTTGAATCGAATATTCGCGCAGCGCTGACCGTCCATCATGGGCACTTCAATACGCGAGACCCCTTCAGCATCGGTATCGACCACAAACAGAGACAGTCCATCACGATCACTTTGAGACCCCGAGGTTCTGGCCAACACCGCAATCTTGTTGGCGTTCATTCCATTGAAGACCACTGTCTTTTCGCCGTTGATTGTGTAGCCATCGCCCTCAGCGGTCGCAGTGGTCAAGCAGTCCCCAATTTCGAAACGGCTCTGACGCTCAAGATAGGCAAATGCCCCCAAAACGCTGCCATCAATAATGCCGGGAATCAGCGCGGCACGCTGCGCTTCATTTCCTGCGCGCTTTAACAGACCGCCGAGCAACACCACCGTCGGAAAATAAGGCTCAACAATCAGGCCTTTTCCAATTTCTTCCATGATCACCATGGTGTCGACGATATTGCCGCCAAAACCACCGTCCTCCTCGGAGAAGGGAATGGAGAGCCAGCCAAGTTCGGCAAACGTTGACCAGGCCTTGTTACTCATACCGCTATCTGAGGACGCGATCGCCCGCCGCGTATCCCAGTCGTAATCATCCTGAACAAAACGGGCAATTGAGTCCCGAATCATTTGCTGTTCTTCAGTAAGATCAAAATTCATGCTGTTCTATCCCGTCTATTACTCTAGGCCAAGCACGTACTTGGCAATGATGTTGCGCTGAACTTCGTTCGAGCCACCGTAAATCGTTGAAGCACGGCCATACATGTACGACACCCGCGCCTCGGGACCAAAGCTATGGCCGAGGTCTTCTTCACTCATATACTTCGGCAATACGCCCTGATAATAGGCAGCGAGTTCCATTCGTAATTCTTGAGTTGCCTGCTGGAGCTCCGTCCCTTTGATCTTTAGCATGGAAGATTCAGGCCCAGGAAAGCCGCCTGCGGCCATCGCGGCGATGGTCCGCAGATCCGTAAATTCCAAAGCCATAATCTCAATTTCTAGATCGGCGATACGAGCCTGAAAACCAGGATCCTCGATCAGGGGTCTGCCCCCGTTAATCTCCTTGGCCGCGGCTTCCTTGATCAACCGGATATTGCGCTTGGACTGTGCCACGTCGGCAATACCGGTACGCTCGTGAGCAAGCAATGCTTTAGCTACCGTCCATCCCTTGTTGACCTCGCCGACAACATTCTCGGCGGGCACACGAACGTTATTGAACTCAACTTCGTTGAGGTTGTGCTCGTTGTCGATGCCGATGATGGGATTCACCTTGATTCCCTCAGACTTCATGTCGACCAAAATAAAGGTGATCCCTTCCTGTTTTTTACCCTCGTTACTAGTTCGCACCAGAACAAAAATCCAATCCGCATACTGGGCATAGGAGGTCCAGATCTTTGCGCCGTTTATTATGTAGTGATCGCCGTCCAGCTCGGCCTTGGTTTTGAGTGATGCAAGATCGGAACCCGCACCCGGCTCGGAGTAGCCCTGACACCACCATACTTCGCTATTAAGAATGCCCGGCAGGAATTTCTCTTTCTGCTCCGGCGTGCCGAACTGATAAATCATCGGCCCAACCATCCCGATACCAAAGGGAATCACACCAGGTATGCCGCGGGCGGACCGCTCTGATTCATAAATATATTTTTGTGTAGGGGTCCAGCCAGTGCCGCCGTACTCCACCGGCCAATTAGCCGCAATCCAGCCCTTGCGATAGAGCCGCTGTTGCCAATCAACAATCGCTTCTTTGAAATTTTCCGACTTCAGGCGTGATACCAGCTCATCATCAAACTGCTCATCAAAAAAAGCGCGCACTTCGTCGCGAAACGCCAAATCTTCCTGTGCAAAAGAAATATCCATAGCAACCTCATTTTTTCTGAAGCCGTCATCTGCGCATGACGACCGTTTTTGAACCTTGAGTATGTTTTTCTACGCTACGGAATGTAGGGAAGTTGACGGCGTATTGCAAGCCTCCTTTGAAATTGGCGTTGGCAAACCGCTCCGGGGGACAAAATTAGGCGCCTTGCAGGGTGAAGGGGGCGAATACGTTTTCGGCTACCCCGACGGTGCCGCAGCGACGAATGCGCTGATCAGGTCAGTAATTACTCTGGCTTGCGATGAGGCTGTTAATACAATAAAGAAAAAAGCTTTCGCTGGTACTCGGCCGAGATGGGGTCGCCCTTGCCAATAGTGGCCAGCATATCGAGATACAACCGCTTGGCCTCGCCGTTGTTCCAATCCCGGTCGGCTCTGAGCACGACAAGCAGATGCTCTAGCGCTTCCCGATACTGACCGTGGGTCCCGAGTTGCACGGCGAGCTTGGCGCGGACCTCGAAGTTGTCGGGATGTGATGCCAGCTCCGCCTCGAGGGCCTCAACCTCGGGGGACCGAGCTGCCTCGCGCTTGAGCTCGATTTGGGCCATGAGCTGCTCATAAAGCGCATCCTGATCCACCATGCGAACCTCAGCAAGCACAGTCGCCGCGTCATCCAAACGGTTTGCCTCAATCAGCGCTCCCGCATAGGCGAGGGTGACTTCGGTCAACTTGTTGGATTCCTCCCAGACACCGCGTAAAAGATTCACAGCACCATTAGCATCTCCGTCATCGAGCATGGCTGTGGCTTCTGCGATTTTGGCGTCCCAAGGAGATGGCAGGTGCTTCTGCAGGACTTCCCTAACGGCGGACTCGGATTGAGCACCCGCAAAGCCGTCAATGGGTTGACCATCCTTGATGACCATCACCGTGGGCAAGCTTCGAACACCCAACTGAGACGCCAGCATTTGCTGTTCATCGGCGTTGACCTTGGCCAGCAGGAAAGCCCCAGCGTATTCGTTTGCTAGCTTTTCCAGTACCGGCATCAACTGCTTACAGGGCTCGCACCAATCGGCCCAGAAGTCCACCACCACAGGACGGTTGAACGACTCGTCAATTAGGAGCTGCTGGGCATTGGCTTCCGTGATCTCGACGATATTTGCCGGTGCGTTCATGACGACCCCTCTCTAAAGCCCAATACATCCTGCATGTCATAACAACCGTTTGCTTTGCCGGCGAGCCAAACCGCGGCGCGCACGGCACCCCGGGCGAAAGCCATCCGTGAGCTCGCCTTATGGGTAATTTCAAGCCGCTCACCCTCTGCAGCAAAAATAACGGTGTGATCTCCGACCACATCACCGGCGCGAACCGTCGCGAATCCAATCGTCGATCTATCTCGCGCGCCGGTTTGTCCTTCGCGCCCGTAAACCGCAACGTCCTTCAAGTTACGCTTGAGTGTTGTGGCAACCACCTCACCCATACTGAGGGCAGTCCCCGAGGGCGCATCCACCTTATGGCGGTGATGGGCTTCGACAATCTCAACATCCACTTCATCACCCAGCACAGCCGCCGCCTGCTGCAACAGCTTAAAGGCGAGGTTGACTCCGGTGGAGAAATTTGACGCTCGGCACATGGCAGTGCCCTGCGCGGCTCGTTGCAATTGCTCGTCCTGCTCATCCGAGAGACCCGTCGTGCCAATCACCATGGCCACTCCCGCACCAGCGCACAGGGACGCATTGGCAACCGTTGCTGCGGGCTGGGTAAAATCAATCAACACGTCGATCTCGCCGATCACCGCCGCGAGATCATCAACGATGCGAATCCCCGTCGCATCTCGCCCTATTAGTTCACCAACATCGGCGCCCACCAAACTGCTTCCCGGTCGTTCAATGGCGGCTCCTACCGTAATAGCCATGTCGCTGTCGGAGATGGCTTCGATGAGCATCCTGCCCATGCGCCCGGCCGCTCCGGTAATACCGGCTCTGACCGTCATGACTTGGTCATTCCATCAAAAAATGACTTCACACCTTCAAACCAGCTCGACTGACGCGGCGACTGGGTGTCTCCGCCTTCGGTCAAGGTAGCTCTAAGCTCCTCAAGCAACTGCTTTTGCTGCGAGCTCAGATTAACTGGCGTTTCCACCACGGCACGGCACATAAGATCGCCGACCGGACCGCCCCGCACTGGTTGCACGCCCTTACCGCGCAAACGAAACATTTTGCCCGTCTGTGTCTCGGCGGGAATTTTGAGTTTTACCTTGCCATCTAGCGTAGGCACCTCAAGCTCACCGCCCAGGGCTGCGTCGACAAAATTGATCGGCACTTCGCAATACAGATGACGTCCGTCTCGCTCAAACAGCGCGTGTTGGCGTACCGCTATTTGCACGAACAAATCACCGTTGGGACCCCCCGAAGGACCCGCCTCGCCCTCTCCACTCAAGCGAATACGATCACCCGTATCTACACCCGCGGGCACTTTCACCGAGAGCGTTTTGGTCTTCTCCACCAGACCCTGTCCGCGACAATCGCGACAGGGATCGGAAATCGTTTTGCCAAGACCGCGGCATTTGGGGCAGGTCTGCTGTACCTGGAAAAAGCCCTGCTGCATACGCACTTGGCCCGCTCCGCCACAGCCACCGCAGGTTACGGGACTGGTACCCGGCTTCGCGCCGCTGCCATCACAGGTATCGCAGTGCTGTAAGGTTGGCACGCGAATTTCCTTGGTAGCGCCTCGCACAGCCTCCTCCAGGGACACCTCCATGGTGTAGCGCAAGTCAGAACCGCGCTGTGGGCCCTGCTGGCGCCCACCGCCACCCCCGAAAATATCGCCAAAAACATCGCCAAAAATATCGCTAAAGCTGCCGCCGCCCTGAAAGCCGCCGCCCATTTGCGAGTCAACGCCGGCGTGACCAAATTGATCATAGGCCGTCCGCTTCTCTTTATTCATCAGCACGTCGTAGGCTTCGGTGGCCTCTTTGAACTTGGCATCCGCATCAGCGTCATCGGGATTGCGATCGGGGTGGTATTTCATAGCGATACGCCGGTAAGCCTTCTTGATATCGGCCTCCGACGTAGATCGCTCGACACCGAGCACCTCGTAATAATCACGCTTGGACATGGTTCTCCAACCTGCCTTGGACGACGAGCGTCCTATAAAAAAATACGCGGGCCTTGTGAGCCCGCGCTGAACTTAACACGTTACACCCGGACCCGGGCGGTGAATAAGTGGCCCACAGCTTCGCTCTGGGCTACTCGATCAAGGCTTCGCGTCGTCTTTGACTTCCTCAAACTCCGCATCAACCACGTCACCCTCGTCCGCCGAGGCCTCGGCATCAGCCGCTCCAGCCCCCGCTGCATCAGCGCCAGCCGCTTCCTGAGCCGCATACATTTTCTGTGCAACCGGGCCAGTAGCTTCGGTGATTTTGGCCGTAGCCGCCTCGATGGCATCCTTGTCCTCGCCCTTCATGGCCTCTTCCGCCTCGCTGATGGCCGCTTCAATCGCCGCGCGCTCATCAACCGTCGAGTGTTCCCCGGCTTCTTCCAAGGTCTTCTTGGCAGCGTGGATCATGCCGTCGCAGGTATTTCTGACCGTAATCAGCTCTTCAAACTTCTTGTCGGCTTCCGCATTGGCCTCCGCATCGCGCACCATGTTCTCGATTTCTTCATCCGAGAGACCGCCCGAGGCAGTGATACGAATTGACTGTTCTTTCCCGGTGGCCTTGTCCTTGGCGGACACGTTCAAAATACCGTTGGCATCGAGATCGAAGGTCACCTCGACTTGCGGCACGCCGCGGGGCGCCGGAGGAATGTCTGCCAAATCAAAGCGACCCAGCGACTTGTTCTCCCCCGCCTGCTTTCGCTCACCCTGCACCACGTGAATGGTGACCGCGGTCTGGTTGTCTTCCGCCGTCGAGAACACCTGAGATTTCTTGGTAGGAATCGTGGTGTTCTTCTCGATCAGTGGCGTAGCAACGCCGCCCATGGTTTCGATACCGAGGGTTAACGGCGTGACGTCCAGCAGCAAGACGTCCTTGACGTCTCCCGCCAAAACCGCGCCCTGAATGGAGGCACCCATCGCCACCGCCTCATCGGGGTTCACGTCCTTGCGCGGCTCTTTGCCAAAGAACTCGGCAACCGCCTGCTGCACCATCGGCATCCTGGTCTGACCGCCCACTAGAATGACGTCCTGGATTTCAGACGCCGACAACCCAGAATCCTTAAGCGCGGTCTTCACCGGCTCGAGGGATCGCTTCACCAAATCCTCAACCAGTGACTCGAGCTTGGATCGTGAAAGCTTCACCACGAGGTGCTTGGGTCCCGTTGCATCGGCGGTAATGTAGGGCAAATTCACTTCAGTTTGCTGGGAGCTCGACAGCTCGATCTTGGCTTTTTCTGCCGCTTCTTTTAAGCGCTGCAGAGCGAGCGGATCGTTGTGCAGATCAATGCCGTTTTCTTTCTTGAATTCTTCAGCGAGGAACTCAATCAACCGCAGGTCGAAATCCTCACCACCTAGAAAGGTATCCCCGTTGGTGGCTAGCACTTCGAACTGATGCTCACCATCAACCTCGGCGATCTCAATGACGGAAATATCAAAAGTACCGCCGCCCAGGTCATAGACCGCAACGGTGCGATCGCCCTGGGCCTTATCCATACCGTAAGCCAAGGCTGCCGCTGTGGGCTCGTTGATGATGCGCTTGACCTCAAGGCCGGCAATCTTGCCCGCGTCTTTCGTCGCCTGACGCTGCGAGTCATTAAAATATGCAGGCACGGTGATGACCGCCTCAGTGACAGGCTCTCCCAGAAACTCCTCGGCGGTCTTCTTCATTTTGCGCAAGACTTCAGCAGACACTTGGGGGGGTGCCATCGCATTGTCTTTCACCTTGACCCAGGCATCGCCGTTGTCGGCTTTGACGATGCTGTAGGGCACCATCTTTATGTCCTTCTGGACCACGTCGTCCTCAAAGCGACGGCCAATCAGTCGCTTGACGGCGAACAGGGTGTTGGTTGGATTAGTTA
>CBFHQV010000032.1:0-21774 GCA_965658055.1 Luminiphilus sp.
CCAAGCCGAAGCGATCATCCATAAGTCCCACAAGGGATAAGGCAACAGCGATTATCGAAACGGCTTCTATGCTGGCAAAGGCGCCAATGAACCTTTCTTCAAATAACACCAAGCAAGCCGCGCTTATAGCGACCAAAACAATACCTCCGCCCACCGGGGTGGCATCTTGGTGCTGGCTGCGCTGCCCGGGAATGTCTAGTAGACCGGCAAGAGGGGCTAGCTTCCTAAAACTCCACAGGCCGAGAAAGCTGACAACGACAATCGAGGCTAATAGCAAGCTCATGCTGAGGGCCCTTCAGTGTCATCCGTCAGTAGTGTTTCGAGGGTCCAACGCGGCTGCCAGCCATCGATAGCAGCTGAGGCACCGGTCCAGCTCTCGCCGCTTACCGCAGCCCAGGTCGAACCGGGCGCGGCACCCGAAAGTCGATCCCGGCACCAGCCACCGACCCTCCAAAGCGGTGCTGGGAATGACAGTCCCCCAGCGTGTCCGAGCGCTCGCGCTATACGTCTGGCTGAATAAGATTCGCCATCGGTAACCGGCAAGCTTCTACTCGGCAATTGTCCCCAGCTCTCTCGCTGAATCAGATCGAGCAATAAAGCAACCAGGTCTGGTCTGGAAATCATACTGCGCTGACCCTTGTCGGGAAACGCTATTGGAAGGCGCCCCGCAAACTGACTCAGGGTCGCTAAATTACCCGTAAGCTGATGGTCATAAACCAACCCGGGCCGACAGATAACCACATCGCAATCACTATGGCCTAAAAGCTGTTCAAGGCTCTGCTCGGCCAACCACTTGGATTCGGCGTAAGCGGTGCCGGGTCGAGGCAAGGACGCCGCTGATAGCGACGCGTTGGCACTCGCTGCTGGCACAACATTCAGCGTACTGATGAAGATGAAACGCCTGATACCCGCCGTAACCGCCGCGTCAGCCAAGGCCATCGTGGCTCGATGGTTGATTCGCTCATAATGATGCGGGGCAGACCGATTGTGCGCGAGACCAGCGCAATGAACAAGCGTGGACAGCCCCTCCAAGGCTGATCGGAAGCCCGTGTGCTTAGCGAGATCCAACTCTCGATCTGTATCGCCCCTGCCCAAGGTCACCACTGGCAGCTTATGGCTCGCAAGAGTGGCGGTTATGGCGCTCCCGAGATAGCCAGAAGCGCCGGTAATCCCAATCACCGGCGCTCCAGGAGCCGAACAGCAGGGCTAGTCCAACGTGATCTGAGCTCTGTTTTGCTCGATGATAGTCTCACCAATTCCCTTGACCTCCGCCAGCTCGTCAACGGACTCAAAGGGTCCAAAAGCCTGTCGATATTCAACAATACGATACGCTTTGGCAAGACCGACTCCCTGCAGACCCGCTGACAGTACTTCAGGGGAATCCGTATTTATGTTGACGGCATCCTGGGCCATAAGCGGTGTGTTAACACCCAACAAAGAAACCGCCATCACCAAACCGCACAGCACACTTCTCACCGAGCGGTCCAGGCCGCTAAACACTGCCGCACCCACTCGTTGTTTTTGAGGCCTTGCCTCGCCGTAACTTCTATCCATCATTTTCTAATCTCCTGTAATGGTCACCGAGTCCTAGCTGACTCATCGCCACCCTACAGGGACAGCCGCTCTACTCACTCATCCATGCTTAGCGGTGATATCAATTACCCGAGATTGATGCCAATACACGTGCCAACGCCTGGGCAGGATCTTCAGCGGCGGTAATGGGCCTACCCACAACCAGGTAGTTTGCCCCCGCAGCAATCGCCTCGCTTGGCGTTAATACCCGACGCTGGTCACCCAGCGCCTCATCATGCAACCGGATACCCGGGGTAATCAGCAAAAAATCGTCCCCCAAGCGCTCTCTGATTGCTGGCGCCTCCTGGGCAGAACACACGACACCATCGAGGCCCGACGCTCGCGTTAACTCGGCCAGCGTGACTGCCCGTTCAAGGGGCGTACCCGTAGCACCTGTTTCCACCAGATCCTCGGGAGCCATACTTGTGAGCACGGTAACGGCAATCAGCTTGGGGGAGCACGCCAGGTCTGACAAGCTGGCCTTGGCTTCCTCCATCATGCGGCTTCCACCTGCTGCATGAACGTTCACCATCCAGACACCATGCTCAGCGGCTGCGCGACATGCCTTCGCCACCGTGTTGGGGATGTCATGAAATTTCAGGTCCAGGAAAATCTCAAAACCCAGATCATTCAACGCATGCAGGATGGCTGGACCTTCGTGTGTGAAAAGCTGCTTACCCACTTTCACTCGACATTTTTGTGGATCCAAAAGATGCGCTAATGCCAGCGCCTGGCTCGACGAATCAAAATCAAGCGCAACGATTAATGGCCCTTTTTCATCCATGGCAAATCCCGCCACACGCCTCACCTTCAAACATATTCAATTTCGCCAGTGGCACTCAGGTCCCTGATGCTCCCCCAGTGCTTACACCCAGGACAGTGCCAATGCAGCTGCTGCCCACGGAACCCGCAATGACCGCAGCGATAACTCGATCTGCCAGCCACCAATTTATTAATCGTGGCTAATTCTAGGGCTTCGTCTTCGCCAACCTCGCTCTGGCTATGCAGTTGCATCAACAACTCCAAACCGCGTAAGGAGGGTTTTTTCTGTAAATGCTGTCTTAAAAATGTTTTAGCAGCGGTAGCGCCCTCGGCATCGCGAAGCTCAAACGCTATCGCAAGAATCAAGGGCGTATTTGGCGCGCGCCGAAGACAGTCTTCGAGATAAGCGAGAAACTCTTCTCGTCGATCGAGGGCATAAAACGCCTGCTTTAATAGCGGAATACTCTCAGCAACGAAGCCTGGCTCTTGTTGCGCAAGTGACTTTAAAACCTTGATGGCGCGCTCGGGATTTTCCGACTTGATCTCCAAATCCCCGAGCGTCATCGTAGCGCGTACAGATGCCGCATCGAACTTCAGCGCCTGCTGTAAATAGTCCCGACCCGCCTGGTAATCAAGCTGCGCGACGGCTTCCTCAGCCTTTTCACAGCAATAGTGCGCCAACAGAATGGCAACTGGCTGTCCGACCTCATCAGCCTCTGCCGACTTGGACTTCAGCAAACTCCGTCGAGGCAACAATTCTGTCGCAATCGATAGCGCCTGACTCCAATCCCGCTGCGCCTCATAGATTTCCAACAAGTGCCGCTGTGCAACGCGCTTATGGTCTCCCGACTCTGCCACCAAGTCTTTGAGCAAACGTTCTGACCGATCCAAAAGGCCCGCGGAAATATAATCTCTGGCGAGCTCCAAGTGCGACAAATGCAACTGCGCGACCGGCAAACTGGGTCGCGCTAACAGATTTTGATGAACCTTGATGGCGCGCTCTACCTCGCCGCGTCTTCGCAGGATGTTGCCAAGCGCGATATGCGTATCAAATGTCTCGGCATTGACCTCCAGCGCCTTGGTAAAGGCATCGATGGCGCTATCCTGACTACCGTCAAGCAGAAAATTAAGTCCCCGGTAGTATTGCGAGGGGGGACTGGCACCAAAGTCCCAAAAGTTAAGCGTCCTGCTGACCGAACGCTTTCCCAAAAGCCAACCCAAACCGATGGCCACCGTTAGCACAGCGAGAAGCAGATAATCAGTCACCGTGGGTGACACCCGCTCGACGCAATTTGTCTACTTCTTTTTGCAAGCGTGACACTTCCCGTCTCTGCCTGGCCAAAGAAGCCCTTTGCTGGAGCGCTAAAACAC
This sequence comes from Luminiphilus sp., assembly GCA_965658055.1. Lineage (GTDB taxonomy): Bacteria > Pseudomonadota > Gammaproteobacteria > Pseudomonadales > Halieaceae > Luminiphilus. Next base: position 3,706 of record CBFHQV010000032.1, read on the forward strand.
TCGATGCCAGCAAGCCCAACAGCGCACCGATGGCCAGCATTCCCAGGAGCCATACTGAAGCGGGCCGGGCGGGAAGCTGGACTACCAATAAATCCAAGCTGATTGGGGTCGCATTTTGAAGGGAAAACAGCGCACCAGCAGTGACCGTGGCGAGTAAAATCATGCCGCCGAGCAAAGTCCGCACCAGACGCATACGTTAAAAACCCGACTTGAGGGATCGATTGACTCGCTCTCTAAGTTCTTTTCCTGGCTTGAAGTGAGGGACGTGTTTTCCCTCTAGCTCGACGCTGTCCCCGGTTTTCGGGTTCCTTCCGCGTCGAGGCTCTCGATAATGTAACGAAAAACTGCCAAAGCCTCTGATTTCGATCCGCTCGCCACCTGCCAGCGTCTCAGCCATATGATCGATGATCAGCTTCACAGCGAGCTCGACGTCTTTGGCGCTGAGCTGGTCTTGGCGCGAAGCCATTAACTCGATAAGTTCGCTGCGGGTCATAGCTGTGTGTACGTAATGAAAGGACCCCGCCTATTTTCCACAGCTGGGCAAAGGTTGCAACTCATTCATTTCAAACAAAATTTTAAAAAAAAGGCCCTGAAGCGGGCCTTTTATCCTGGATTGCGAGAAATGCCTTTACTGGCCGTCCATCTGCGCCTTGATGAGGTCACCAATGGTACCGGGGGACGCGGCCTCATCTTGCTGCTTCAACGACTCCACGGCTTCCTTCTCATCCTCAACATCCTTGGCTTTGATCGACAAGCCTAAGGATCGGTTCTTGCGATCCACGTTGATGACCTTGGCTTCGACAGAATCACCCACATTCAGCACTGATCGCGCGTCATCAACCCGATCTACGCTAATATCCGAGGCCTTAAGGTAACCCTCAACTTCCTCGCTCAGCTTGATCGTGGCACCCTTCGCATCTACCTCGGTGACGGTGCCCGTGACGATGGCGCCCTTGTCATTGTCGCTGACGTAAAGACTAAATCCGTCTTCCTCCATCTGCTTAACACCAAGAGAAATACGTTCACGCTCGGGGTCAATTGATAGGATTACCGTCTCAATCTCATCGCCCTTCTTGTAGTTCCGAACGGCTTCTTCTCCGGTCTCATTCCAACTGATGTCGCTGAGATGAACCAAGCCATCGATGTTACCGTCGAGACCGATGAAGATGCCGAAATCCGTAATCGACTTGATGGTACCGGAGATGCGATCACCTTTTGCGTGGTCTGCTGCAAATGCATCCCAGGGATTCTGAGTACACTGCTTTATACCGAGAGAGATACGACGACGCTCTTGATCGATATCGAGAACCATGACTTCGACTTCATCACCGAGCTGAACGATCTTGGATGGATGAACGTTCTTATTGGTCCAATCCATTTCAGAAACGTGTACTAGCCCCTCAACACCTTCCTCAATCTCGGCAAAACAACCGTAATCGGTGAGGTTGGTAATCCGGGCATTGGTGCGGCTTCCCTCTGGGTATCGGTTAGTGATTTCAACCCAAGGATCTTCACCCAACTGTTTGAGACCAAGGGATACGCGATTGCGCTCGCGATCGAACTTGAGGATTTTTACGTCCATTTCCTGACCGACTTCAACGATCTCACTTGGGTGCTTGATGCGCTTCCAGGCCATATCAGTAATGTGAAGTAGGCCGTCAACGCCGCCCAGATCAACAAAAGCGCCGTAATCCGTCAAATTCTTGACGACACCCTTGACCGACATGCCTTCTTGCAGGTTCTGGAGCAGCTCTTCGCGCTCTTGGCTGTTGGCGGCTTCCATGACGGCTCGCCGTGAGACCACCACGTTGTTTCTTTTCTGGTCGAGCTTTATGACTTTAAAGTCGAGCTCTTTGCCTTCGAGGTGCGTGGTTTCGCGTATGGGCCGCACATCGATCAGCGAGCCGGGCAAAAATGCACGAATCGAATCGATATCTACGGTAAAACCGCCTTTGACCTTACCGTTGATGATACCCACCACGACTTCTTCCGCCACGTGAGCTGCCTCGAGTCGCTTCCAAGCCTCGGCGCGCTTCGCCTTCTCTCGGGATAGCTTGGTCTCACCAAAACCGTCTTCAACGGTTTCGAGCGCCACCTGTACTTCATCACCAACGTTGAGCGTGCACTCACCATTGGCGTTAATAAACTGGTCGAGCGGTATAACACCCTCAGACTTGAGTCCGGCGTGAACCGTTACCCACTCATTATCGATATCGATAACAACACCCGTCACAATGGAACCGGGCTCCATGTCAACGGTCTTTAAACTTTCTTCAAATAATTCGGCGAAGGATTCGCTCATGAGATTTACCTGTGGTTGCGACGCTCTAAAGTCACTTTGCTAACTTTGCGTCTTAGCCGGTATCCAGACTCACCGGGTCTGTCGTCAGTTCGCGGAATCCGAGGTGTCTGGCCTGTCGCCGGATGTCCGCCCTACAAGTCCCCTGGAAGCCATAAGGTCGGTCACCTGAGAGAACACCTGCTCCGCAGTCAGCGTCGTGCTGTCAAGCGTGACGGCGTCTTCAGCGGCAACCAGCGGCGATATCGACCGGGAGGAATCCCGAGCATCGCGGTCTCGTATGCTATCCAGAAGGCGCGGCAGGCTAACACTTTCGCCTTTTTCTAGCAACTGGGAATATCGCCGCCCTGCCCGGGCTTCTGCGCTGGCGGTCAGAAAAATTTTCAACGGTGCGTCGGGGAATACTTGGGTACCCATATCCCGGCCGTCTGCGATCAAACCCGGGAACCTGGCCCACTCACGCTGTCTGGCCAGCAGTGCCTCTCGAACCCTGGGCAACACCGCCACGGCCGACGCGCCTTTGCTGCCGAGTTCAGATCGAATTTCAGCGGTGACATCAACGCCATCAAGCCAGACATGCACTTCGCGATCTCCGACAACAAATTCGGCATTGAGTGTACGAGCAATAGCTGCGGCACCTTCTTCATTGGTCCAGGCAACATCCGCGTTCAGACACGCCTTGCCCACGACGCGGTAGAGAGCGCCACTGTCGAGCAGGTGCCACTGGCAATGTTTCGCCAGCCGCATCGCCAGCGTGCCCTTGCCTGCACCACTGGGCCCATCGATACAGACGACCGGGGTAGAAGTCACAAGGCCATATCCAGCTGCAACCCCACGCCGCTGGCGAGATCAGCAAATCCGGGGAAAGAGGTCGCAACGTGATCACAGTTTAAAACAGTGATCGGGCCCTGGGCGCGCAATGCCGCCATCGAAAAGCTCATGGCAATTCTATGATCATCGAAGGTCTCGATGATCGCACTCCCCATCGACCCACCCTCAATACGAATACCATCTGGGGTTGGTTGGTTGACAATTCCCAACGCATCAAGGCCGCGTGCCATTGACGCGATGCGATCGCTCTCCTTAACCCGGAGCTCTTCCGCGCCGGTGAGAATCGTGGTGCCCTCAGCACAGGCAGCGGCGATAAAAAGCGCCGGAAACTCATCGATCGCCAGAGGAACAAACTCCTCCGGTATTTGAATACCTTTCAACGGCGCGTAGCGCACCCGCAGGTCTGCCACCGGCTCACCGCCAACCTCTCGCGGATTGATGATCTCGATATTCGCGCCCATCAAATCCAAAATACTGAGTACGCCGGTCCGCGTTGGATTCATTCCAACATGCCGTAACAAAAGATCCGAACCCGGTGCAATACTGGCTCCAATCAGAAAGAAGGCGGCGGAGGAAATGTCGGCGGGAATATCTATATCCGCTGCCTGTAAGCTGCCCCCTCCCTCGACACTGATCACACCATTGGCTTCTTCCACGGCATAACCAAAGCCACGCAGCATTCTCTCAGTGTGATCACGGGTGGGGGCAGGTTCGGTAACGGAAGTTCGACCGCTGGCCATCAAACCGGCTAGCAGCACACAGGACTTTACCTGGGCGCTGGCAATGGGCAGATCGTAGTGAATGCCCCGCAAAGGCTGCCCACCGAGTATGTGCAAGGGCGGGCGACCATCGGGCGCGGAGCTAATAGAGGCACCCATTTTTTCCAGTGGCGTGATGACTCGACCCATAGGGCGCTTCATGAGTGAGGCATCGCCGACCAACTCGGTGTTAAACGCCTGCCCTGCGAGCAAACCGCTGAGCAAGCGCATGCTGGTACCCGAATTACCCATATCGAGTGGATGCTCTGGTGCCGATAGGCCGTTGAGCCCCACGCCATGGATAGACAGGCGCCCACCCGTCGGGCCATCAATGCGCACTCCCATTGCCCGAAAAGCCGCGACCGTCGCGAGGGCATCTTCGCCCTCTAAAAAACCCTGAACCTGAGTTACTCCATCAGCCAGCGCCCCGAGCATGACCGAGCGATGAGACATGGACTTATCCCCCGGTACCCGGATATCCCCTTTGAGAGAACCCCCTGGCTGGACAACAAATTTCACGATGCACCGTCCTGTTCTTCCCCTGGATCACTGCCGACCTCTTGTGCCAGGGTTTCTTGATCCAGGGCTTCGTCGAGCACCGGGTTGAGAATTCTGTCGTGGCCGCGACGCACCTCTTTGCACCGGCCGAAATAGCGCTCAAGAGCATCGCCATCTCCATCAGCAACCCAACCCTTTAACACCGCGATTTCTGCCTCGACCCGTGACAGCGCTGCGTTGATGGCAGCGCCGTTAGTCAAGGCAACGTCACGCCACATAACCGGGTCCGATCCCGCGATTCGAGTCATATCGCGCAGGGCACCACCGCCATGACGCATAGGATCCAAGGGGTCATCTGCCAAGGCGTTGGTCAACGCATAGGCGAGTAAATGGGGTGAATGGCTACTCGCCGCTAAGGCAGCATCGTGATCGCTCACCGTCATGGTCGTAATGCGCGAGCCGGCTGCACGCCACATCGCCGCGACGATCTCGACGGCCTCTCGCTCGGTGTTTTCCAGGGGCGTGAGTACGACTTCTCGGCCGGCAAAAAGCGTGGCTTGTGCAGATTCAACGCCACTGTGTTCAAGTCCGGCAATAGGATGCCCTGGCACGAACCGCGGGTAGGTCGAATCGGCGCGCTCGATCACCCAGCCCTTGATGCTGGCCATATCGGTAATAACGGGGGGGCTTTCAAGCGCCGACAGCTTGGGCAGTATCTCCGCCAGCAGCTCACCCGAGGCCATCGGTGGAGCACCCACAACAATCACCTCCGCGGCGACAATCGCCTCGTCAAGATCCAAGGTGTAATCATCAATAACGCCCAGCTTCACCCCCCGGAGCAAACTCGCCTCCCGCGGTCCCCAGGCCCGCAGGGAGCCCTGCCAGCCGGACGCGCGAAGGGCGAGCGCCAGGGATCCTGAGATAAGCCCAAGTCCAAGAAAAACGACTGATTTAGCCCTAAAGCTTGACACCGTCCAGTATCCCTACAGAGGGGCTCGCGGGTAAGAGCCAAGCCTCTTCAGCATGATGGACTGCTCCTCGAGTTCTTTCATGATGTTAGCGACCACCTCGTCGTCAAGGTGGCCCTCAAACTCGATGAAAAATACGTAGGTCCACTTCTCGGTCTTGGACGGCCGCGAGTCGATGCGCGTCAGGCTGATCCCTGCCTCTTCAAATGGCCGTAGCAAATTCAGCAGGGCACCGGGCCGATTCCTGCTGGCGATGAGCACGGAGGTCTTGTCCACGCCACTGGGCGGTACAAAATCATTGCCGAGCACTAAAAAACGGGTGGTGTTGCTAGCGTAATCCTGAATCGAAGAAGACCGGCACACGAGCGGATACATTTCCGCTGCCAAGTCTCCAGCGATCGCTGCAACCCCCTCCTCTTCGCTGGCGCGCCGAGCCGCCTCACCGTTACTCGGGGCATCCTCCCGCGCAACAGTGGGCAGGTTGGTGTCGAGCCAACTGCGACATTGAGCCAGCGCTTGGGGATGTCCGGTGACACAGGAAAGGGGCCCCGAGCCGGTCTTTTCACCCACAAAAAGGTGGTGAATGACGGGGAGCTCAACCTCGCCCACGATCTTGACCGAGGACTCTAAAAAGCAATCAAGTGTCTGCCCGACCATACCCTCGGTCGAGTTTTCTACCGGGACAATGCCAAAGTCACAGCGCCGCTCTTCTACCTGCCGAAAAACAGCCGCAATCGATTTGTGGGTTTCCTGAATCGCCGACTGACCAAAGTGCTTGCGAGCAGCGGCTTGGGTATAGGTCCCCGGTGGACCCAGGTAAGCAACCGTAAGTGGCTGCTCGAGAGCCAAACAACTGGACATGATCTCGCGAAATATTCGCGCCACATACTCAGAGGGCAACGGACCTGAATTCCGATCCTGGATGGCGCGAAGGACCTGAGCTTCACGCTCGGGGCGATAAAATAAAGGGGCTTCCTCAGCCACAACCCGAGACGCCTCTAGTTTAACGGCGGCAACTTCCTGAGCGCACTTCGCCCGCTCACTAATCAACTCGAGCAGTTGCGTATCTATAGCATCGATCCGCGCCCTGATGGCACCCAGCTGTTCGTCAGTGGCCATTACTCACCCCCGACGACGCTCAAAATCGCGCATAAAGTCGCAAAGTGCATGGACCGACGATTCCGGCACAGCGTTGTAAATACTCGCACGCATGCCTCCCACCGAACGGTGTCCTTTGAGATTGAGCAATCCCGCCTCCTCGGCCTCACTCAGGAAAACCTTGTCCAGCGTATCATCCGCGAGGGTGAAAGGAACATTCATCCAAGAGCGACTCTCGAGCTCTACCGGGTTGGCATAAAACGGCGATTGATCAACCAGCGTGTAAAGCAGACTCGCTTTGCGCTGATTGATCTCCGCCATAGCAGTGAGGCCGCCAAGATCCTCCAGCCATTGAAAGACAAGTCCCGCCAGGTATATGGAGAATGTGGGCGGCGTGTTGTACATCGATTGGTTTTCTTCAGCCACCGTCCAGCTAAGGGTAGCAGGACAAGAATCCGAGGCCCTCCCGAGCAAGTCCTTCCGTACAATCACCACCACAAGGCCGGCGGGGCCGATATTTTTCTGGGCCCCGGCGTAAATCACGCCAAACTGATTCACATCAAGCGGACGGGATAACAGCGTGGAGGACATATCCGCCACCAGAGGAGCCGGCGCCTCGGGCACGAAAGAAAACTCCAAGCCTCCTATGGTCTCGTTAGGACAGTAATGCAGGTAGGCGGCGTCCGCGTTGATTTGCCAGGATTCCACCGCGGGGATACGACAAAAGTTATCCTCAGCGCCCGAGGCAACCACTTTCGCCTCAATAAATCGCCCCCCTTCTGCGACTGCCTTTTTGGACCACTGGCCCGTCACCACATAATCCGCAGCGGCCCCGGTGGATCCAAGATTTTGCGGGATCGCCGCAAACTGTTGGCTGGCACCCCCTTGCAAGAACAACACCGTGTAATCATCACCGATGGATAACAGGCGGCGCAGGCTGGCCTCGGCAGATTGAATGACTGATTCAAACTCGGGGCTCCGATGACTGAGCTCCATAATAGAAGCGCCCGCATGCCCCCAGTCGAGAAGCTCCGCCTGCGCTTGGGCCAAAACAGCCTCAGGCAGCGCCGCTGGACCTGCGCAAAAGTTGTGTTTCCGGGTCACGCCTAGTCTCCCGCCCCTGACTCTCCGTCGCCGGCTTCTGAGTCGCTGGCGTGCACCGGGGCAGTTTCTTCGACCGCATCATCGTCCTCTGCAATACGGCTAATTCGGACTAGCTTTTCATCCTCGCGGGTTCTGATAACTCGCACACCCTGCGTATTGCGTCCCAACACCGAGATTTCCTCGACGCGGGTTCTAACCGCGGTCCCCTGATCGGAGATCAGCATGATCTGATCGCCCTCAAACACTTGAGTCGCTCCCACCAAGGCGCCATTACGCTGACTCGTTGACATGGCAATTACACCTTTAGTACCCCGACCTTTAATGGGGAACTCATCGGTTTCAGTGCGTTTGCCATAGCCATTTTCACTGACCGTCAGGATACGACTGTCAGCCCGCGGCACGATCAATGAGATAAGACGATGCCCCTCAGCGAGATTAATCCCGCGCACCCCTCTCGCGGTTCGCCCCATGGCCCTGACATTGGTCTCTGCGAAGCGCACCGCTTTGCCCTCGCTTGAGAACAGCATGATGTCGCAACTGCCGTCAGTGACCGCGGTGCCCACCAGCCAATCGTCTTCACCGAGCTCAATGGCGCGAAGGCCAACACTGCGCTGACGGGAAAATTGCGCAATGTCGGTTTTCTTTACCGTGCCTCGTGCGGTGGCCATGAAAATATAATGACCTTCCTCATAGCCCTCGATAGGCAAGATCGACGTGATGCGCTCGCCCTCATCGAGGGGCAGCAGATTGACCATCGGTCTACCGCGGGAATTTCGACTCGCCAAGGGAATGTGAAACACCTTCAGCCAATACACTTTGCCGTAGTCAGAAAAGCACAAGATCGTAGCGTGAGTGCTTGCAATGAGCAGATGCTCGACAAAATCTTCATCCTTCACGGCTGTCGCCGATCGCCCGGTGCCCCCTCGCCGCTGCGCCTGGTAGTCGGACAGGGACTGGGTCTTGGCATATCCTTTGTTGGAAATGGTAACGACCCGATCCTCTTCCGTGATCAGATCTTCAACTTTCAAGTCGTGAGGCGAATCTGTGATCTCGGTCAGTCGATCGTCGCCAAATTCTTCCACCAATTCCTTGAGCTCGTCGCGGATGACCTGCCGCAACCGATCAGGATCCTGAAGAATCTCAAGGTAATCGGCGATCTCGACAAGTTTATCCGAGTACTCCTGAAGCAGCTTCTCATGCTCGAGCCCGGTCAACCGGTGCAGTCTAAGCTCAAGGATCGCCTGCGCCTGCGCTGGGGACAAGTGATAGGCCCCCTCTCTCAATCCAAACTCTGGCTCAAGATCATCAGGGCGGCAGGCATCGTCCCCCGCTCGCTCTAGCATGGCTAGCACATCTCCCGGCTGCCAAGGAGTTGCCACCAAACCCTCTTTTGCATCGGCTGGCGTAGGCGATGTCTTAATGAGCTCGATGATCGCATCGATATTTGCGAGGGCAATGGCAAGGCCCTCGAGTACATGCCCCCTCTCCCGGGCTTTACGCAGCAGATATACAGTTCGACGAGTCACGACCTCCCTGCGATGGCGGATGAACGCTTCGATCATGTCGCGCAAATTCAGGGTCTTCGGCTGGCCGTCGACCAGCGCCACGATATTGATACCCACCACCGACTGGAGCTGGGTCTGGGCGTACAAATTGTTAAGTACGACATCACCCACTTCACCACGCCGTAACTCGATGACTACGCGCAGCCCGTCTTTATCCGACTCGTCTCGGAGCTCTGTGATGCCTTCGATTTTTTTCTCTTTGACCAGCTCAGCGATACGCTCTATCAATCTCGCTTTATTCAGCTGATAGGGAATTTCATGGATGATGATGGTGTCCTTGCCCTTGGACTCGTCGGTGATTACCTCAGCTCTCGCTCGGACATAAATTCGGCCGCGCCCGGTGCGATAGGCCTGCACGATACCCGCCCGGCCATTGATGATAGCCCCCGTGGGAAAGTCGGGGCCGGGAATATATTCCATCAGTCCGTCCACGGAGATTTCGGGGTTGTCGAGAAACGCAATACATCCAGCGACGACTTCGCGCATGTTGTGGGGCGGTATGTTGGTCGCCATGCCCACAGCGATACCTGCAGAGCCGTTAATGAGCAGGTTGGGGGCGCGGGTAGGAAGAACGACTGGGATCTGCTCAGTGCCGTCATAGTTGTCGACAAAATCAACGGTCTCCTTATCAAGATCCGCTAACAGTGCATGGGCAAGCTTGCTCATGCGAATTTCGGTGTAGCGCATTGCCGCCGCTGAATCCCCGTCAATTGAGCCAAAGTTGCCCTGCCCGTCTACGAGGGTGTAGCGCAAAGAAAACTCCTGGGCCATCCGCACAATCGTGTCATAGACCGCTGAATCACCATGAGGGTGATATTTACCAATGACGTCACCGACAACGCGCGCAGATTTTTTGTAGGCCTTGTTCCAGTCGTTGTTGAGCTCATTCATGGCGAACAAGACCCGACGATGCACGGGTTTTAGGCCATCTCTGACATCCGGGAGCGCACGCCCTACGATCACGCTCATTGCGTAGTCCATATAGGACTGTTTCAGTTCATCCTCGATATTAACGGGGAGGACTTCTCGGGCAATTTCCTTGGGTATTTCTGCCATTCGGCCTGCTTCTCAGAGGGGGGTTATTTAGCGGTTTTCGCAATCCGCTAAGGGTAACAAAATCAGGCGATTAACACCATCAAAACAAGCGGCGCAAACCACGATTCTCGGTACCGGCTATACTCCAACTTATGACTGGAAATAAATCAGCAGACGCCGTCGATCTCGTCCTTCATCCGGAGTGGATTGTGCCCGTGATCCCGCGCAATCAGGTCTTGCAAGGACACAGCCTAGTGGTGAGCGAGGGACGCATTACGGCTGTCCTTGAGCGAGAAGCAGCACTTGCTATTCCGGCCGCGGAGCATTGCCGGCTTCCTCGCCACGCGCTCTTGCCCGGCTTGGTCAACGCCCATGGCCACAGCGCTATGAGCCTGTTTCGCGGTCTCGCGGACGACTATCCGCTCATGGAGTGGCTGCACGAACATATCTGGCCCGCCGAGGCGACTTTTGTCTCAGAAGCTTTCGTCCGCGATGGCACAGATTTGGCGCTGGTCGATCTTATTCTGGGCGGATCGACCACTTTTAGTGACCAATATTTCTTTCCAGAAGTCACGGCCGAATGTGCAGCGACCGCCGGCATCCGCGCCCAACTCGTATTCCCCATCATCAACGTAGAGACCGCATGGGCTCGAAATAGCGAGGAGTGTTTGCGTCAAGGACTGGCGCTACGAGACAGCCTTCGCGATCACCCCCTCGTGGAGATTGGTTTTGGCGTGCACTCAACCTACAGCGTCGATACCGCGACCTTGAAGCACGTCGCAACCCTGGCCCATGAACTTGATGCCATCGTGCAGATTCACTTACACGAGACCCGGGGAGAGGTGGAAGACTCCATCGCGCGCTGCGGTGATCGCCCAATTGACGTCCTGTCGCAGGTAGGCATGCTGGGGCCAAAAACCCAATGTGTGCACATGACCAGTCTGTCTCGGGGAGATTTTGCGTTACTCAAAGACAGCAACACCCACGTCGTTCATTGTCCACGCTCTAACATGAAGATCGCCTCCGGAATTTGTCCCACCCAGCGTTTACTCGCCCACGGCATCAATGTTGCGCTGGGTACCGACGGTGCTGCTAGCAACAATCGATTGAACATGCTGGCGGAAATGCAGGCAGCCGCACTTCTTGCCAAGCTGGAATCTCTGGAGGCCACCGCCCTCCCCGCCGTGGCTGCTCTCGAACTCGCCACCATCAATGGAGCCCGCGCCCTCGGCATGGAAAAAACCATTGGGTCACTGGAGGTCGGCAAACGCGCAGATCTGATTGCGGTCGACTTGAGCCAACCGCACACCCAGCCGATTAACAATGTCATCTCACAATTGGTTTATGCCACCAGCGGGCAGGAAGTGACTCACAGCTGGGTTGATGGAAAAGCGCTGCTCCGAGACCGGGAAGTCATCGGACTCGACGTTCCCAACGTAATCGAAAGGGCCAGCCATTGGTCCACCCTACTCAAAAACCGCGTTTAAACGGTGCTAAGACAATGACACAAACGATCAACGTGGACGCTGCAGAGATTGCAAAGTTTGAAGCTTTGGCCTCCCGCTGGTGGGATCCGACCAGCGAGTTTCGCCCCCTGCATGACATCAATCCGCTGCGGGCGAACTGGATCGACAAACTGTCGCCGGTCAGCGGCACTCGATTAGTCGATATTGGCTGCGGCGGCGGGCTTCTTACCGAGGCCATGGCTTGGCGCGGTGCCAATGTCACCGGTATCGACATGGGGGAAGCGCCCCTGTCGGTCGCCCGGATCCACCAGCTGGAGAGCCAACTGGATATCCGCTACCTGCAGACGACCGCAGAGACCTTGGCGAGCGAGGAGCCCGGTTCTTTTGAGGTGGTGACCTGTCTCGAGATGCTGGAGCACGTCCCCGACCCCGCGTCGGTGATTCAAGCGTGCGCCGACCTCGCCAAGCCCGGTGCCAACTTGTATTTTTCGACCATCAATCGCAACCCAAAAGCCTTCGTGTTCGCGATCGTCGGTGCTGAGTATGTGCTCAATCTGTTGCCCAAAGGCACCCACGAGTACGGCAAGTTTATTAAACCCTCCGAAATGTCGCGCTGGATTCGCGCTGCCGGGCTGCTGCCGCAGGAAATGACGGGGCTCACCTATAATCCGCTGACCAAACACTACCGATTGGTTACCGAAGACGTTTCCGTGAACTACATGATCAGAGCGACCAAGCCCGCCTGACTCAAGAGTAACCGGTCATGACTGCACCCGCTGATGCCTCCGTTGAAGCTGTTATTTTTGATTTAGATGGCACACTAGTAGACACTGCGCCCGAGTTCATCACACTGGTGCAAGACATGCGCAAGTGTCATGGGCTTGCCCCCCTGGAGGACACGACGATTCGGCAGACCGTCACCAACGGTGCAGCAGCGCTGGTGTCATTGGCACTGGATATGCCACTCTCGGACCCCGCCTTTGAGACCCATCGTCAGACATTCTTGAGTGCCTACCGAACATCAATAGGGGAAGCATCGCAGGTCTACTCTGGCCTGCGAGAACTGCTTAAGCTGCTGGGGGATAAAAATATTCCCTGGGGAGTCGCGACGAACAAACTGCGGCTATACGCGGATCCTTTGCTGATCTCGCTGGCATTTAATCCTCCCGCTGGAAGTTTGGTAACGCCAAGTGACGTGGTAAATCCCAAACCCGACCCCGAATCGATCCTGCTGAGCTGTCGCAACTTAGGGGCCCGACCGGCGAACAGCATCTACGTCGGCGATCATCTGCGCGACATCGAGGCCGGTCGTGCAGCCGGGTGTCGCACGATCGCAGCGGCTTATGGCTACATCCAGCCCGGTGAGAATCCCGCCGCTTGGGGGGCTGATCACGTGGTGGGCAGCAGCGAAGAACTGTGCGAACTTCTCATGAGGATAATCGAATGACTTACCCACCCTCAGACTGGATGCCCTCGGCAACCGAGCTCAATGGTAAGCGCATCATGGTGACTGGCGCCGGTGATGGCATTGGTAGAGCCGCTGCCCTTGCCTACGCCAACGCGGGGGCGGAGGTATTGCTGTTGGGACGCACCGAGGCAAAACTGGACCGGGTCTATGATGAAATTCTGGCCGCCGGTGGCCCAATACCCGCTGTCGTTCCCTGCAATTTGGCAACGGTGAGCTATGACAGCCTATGCGCGCTGGCGCAGGAGCTGGGCAACGCTTTCGACCACCTAGACGGCCTGCTGCATAACGCCAGCTTGCTTGGGGATCGCAAGCCGTTAACCCAGACCAGCGCCAACACCTGGCACGAGGTCATGCAGGTCAACGTTAACGCCGCTTTTATGCTGACTCAGGTGTTAATGCCTTTACTTGAACAAGCCCCGAGCGCCTCGGTGGTATTTACCAGCTCCGGCGTTGGCAGACGGGGCAAGGCTTTTTGGGGTGCCTATGCCACGTCCAAGTTCGCCACCGAAGGCATGATGCAGGTGCTTTCAGATGAGCTAGCCGGCATCAGCGCGATCCGGGTCAATAGCCTGAATCCCGGACCCGTCAATACCGCGATGCGCCGCACCGCCTACCCGGCGGAGCCCCCGGAGACAAACCCGACCCCCGAGGCACTTATGCCCCTGTGGGTCTACTTGATGAGTGATGCCAGTCGCGAGGTCCACGGACAAGCTCTGGACGCGCAACCTCGCTAAGCAGTTTGGCGGTTAGCGGCGCTTGCGTTTGGGCGCGTCATCGCCACTGGCCAGTCGCCGAGCAGCGCGGCGCCCTGATTTTTTCGCCAGCCTGTCAAGCTTTTGCTGTTCTTTGTCACTGAGTGGCTTGGGTGCCTTTGGCGGTAGCCCGGCCATACCATAAATGACTTCGACGTCTTTCTCGGGCAGCTCCATCCACTCCCCTTTTTTTAGACGCGAGGGCAGAAACACATTGCCGTAACGCACGCGCTTTAATCGGGAAACCGTCATGCCCTGCGACTCCCACAATCGCCGCACCTCACGGTTTCGACCCTCCATGAGCACGACGTAAAACCAATGGTTAATGCCATCACCGCCGCCATCCACCACGTCGGTAAACCGCGCCGGGCCATCGTCGAGCATGACGCCACGAGTGAGATTTTCGAGCGTGCTCTCCCCCACATTCCCCATAACACGAACGAGATACTCACGCTCAATCATGCTGCTGGGATGCATCAGAGCATTGGCCAACTCGCCGTCGGTGGTGAACAACAACAGGCCTGAGGTATTAAAATCAAGCCGCCCGATAACAATCCAACGCCCCGAGCCCACGTGAGGAAGTGAGTCAAAGACCGTGCGCCGTCCCTCAGGATCCTTCCGAGAGCATACTTCGCCAACGGGTTTGTGGTAGAGCAAACAACGAACCTGCTCCGCAGAGCCTAGATCTATCGGCTTTCCATCTAGTGTAACCAGCTGTGTGGGGAAAATCCGATCGCCCAAAGTCGCCCGCCGGCCATCGATGCCGAATCGGCCCTGCTCAATCCAGCGCTCCATCTCGCGCCGTGATCCAACACCGGCCCGGGCAAGCACTTTTTGGAGCTTCTCGCCTTTGGGAGATTCTTCGGCTTGGGATTCGCTGGAGGCCTGAGTGCTGACGCTTGAGTCAGATTTAAGCTTCTGCTTGTCCTTGTTCTTGTTCTTTTGCTTGGACTTGACCACTGGGCATATCTTCCTCTTCAGACGCTTCACCAGCGTGTTCTGTAGCTACCGGATCTGCCTCGGGGGACGGAGCGGCTGCGTCGCTTTCATTCGCGGCTTCATTCGCCGCCTCAAAGGCGAGATCGCCCGAGAGATTATCGAGCTCTTTAATATCAGCTAAAGGCGGCAACTCCTCGAGCGACTTCAAATTAAAGTAGTCGAGAAATTGTCGGGTTGTTGCATACATGGCTGGCTTACCCGGCACATCGCGATGACCCACCACTCGCACCCACTCACGCTCCTGCAGGGTCTTGATGATGTTGGTACTCACTGCGACACCCCGAATCTCCTCAATCTCGCCACGGGTGATGGGTTGTCGATAGGCAATAAGGGATAGGGTTTCTAACAACGCTCTCGAGTAACGCGGCGGCCGCTCCTGCCAAATTCTCCCTACCCAAGTCGACAGGTTTTGCCGCACCTGAAAGCGGTAGCCACTGGCCACCTGAATCAACTCATAACCACGACCGTCACAACGAGCAGACACTTCATCGATAGCTTGCCGCAGATCGTCGTTGCTGGGGCGATCGAACTCGTCAAAAAGCTGCGAAATTTGCTGCAAGGACAGCGGTTCTCCCGCGGCCATCAAGGCGCCTTCTATAATTTGCACCAACCCTGTTTCGGACATCACTCAGATCTCGCTTTGACATGAATTGGCCCAAATCCTTCGGTTTGAACGATTTCGACCAGGGCCTCTTTGATCAACTCCATGAGCGCCAGAAACGTCACGACCACTCCAAGCCGCCCCTCCTCGGCCTTGAATAGCGAGACGAAGGGCACAAACTTTTGGGTTTTTAGCGTCTCCAGAACGTCAGACATACGCTCCCTCGTAGACAGCGATTCGCGCTGAATCTGATGGCTTTCGTACATATCGGCTCGGCGCAGGACCTCTCCGAAGGCCAGCAGCAGCTCCCGCATATCAAGCTCGGGAAGGGGCCTATCTTTCTTGAGATCAGGCGGCTGAATTTTGGCGACCCACGTGTCCCGCTCGAGGCGAGGCAACACGTCCATGTCCTCCGCGGCCTGTTTGAAGCGCTCGTATTCCTGAAGCCGCCTGATCAAACTTGCGCGAGGATCCTCTTCCTCTTCCTCAAGCTCCTTAGAGCGTGGCAGCAACATGCGGGATTTGATTTCCGCCAGCATGGCCGCCATCAGCAAGTACTCCGCGGCGAGCTCAAACTGCATCGCGTCCATTAGCTCGACATACTGCATGTATTGCTCGGTAATCGCTGAGACGTCGATGTCGAGGATGTCGAGATTCTGGCGCCTGATCAGGTAGAGCAACAGATCCAGCGGCCCCTCGAAGGCTTCAAGAATGACCTCGAGGGCCTGAGGGGGGATGTAAAGGTCTTTGGGTAATTCGGTGACCGCCTGCCCCATCACAATGGCAAAGGGCATTTCACCCTGAAGCGGAGTTGTCAGACGCTTCTCGACCCTTTCAGAGGCGCGCAGTTCGGCTGCAGTCAGATCCGAAGAGTCCTCTGTTTGCGGGAGTGGACCCTGAGTCAAGGTCGTTTCTGATGGCGTCGTTGTCACGAGCGGCAGTATACCCCAAGCCTTCCCGTAAAAGGCTAATCAGGGGACGGTTGGCACAAATTTCTGTCTGTACGAGACCCGGCAGCTCAACTCAGAAACGGGGAAGCATCGCCTAAACCTTGACGCCGAAGCTCTGGAGAATCCGCCGTCATGTCAATCACTGTTGTCGGCTCAAGCCCACAGAATCCGCCGTCGATAATGAGATCTACTTCATGCTCAAGCGACTGCCTAATATCGTAGGGGTCAGTCAGCGGAAAATCGTCGCCTGGAAGGATCAGCGTGACGCTCATCATGGGCTCCCCGAGCGTCGCCAGAAGCGCTTGCGCAATGGGGTTATCGGGCACCCGTAAGCCAACGGTTTTTCGCTTTGGGTGCATGAGACGACGGGGAACGTCACTGGTTGCCTCCAGAATGAAGGTAAAGGGACCCGGCGTGGCGTGACGCAAAAGGCGGTAACACTGGTTGTTGACGTGGGCATAGGTGCCCAATTCCGACAGATCCCGGCAAACCAAGGTGAAGTTGTGACGATCCTCAAGCTGGCGAATACGGCGGATACGCTCCATGGCGCGCTTATCACCAATGTGACATCCCAACGCGTAGACTGAATCAGTCGGGTAAACCACGACACCGCCCTTCCGCACAATCTCAACCGCTTGCTGGATTAGCCGTGGCTGGGGGGTCTCGGGGTGGATAACAATAAACTCGCTCATAGGAACAACTCCCAAACACCCCGCATGTGCTTCAAGCCTCCGGTCTCCACGCCAAGATCGGCGCCGTGCTGCCACTCGCGGTGAAAATCGCTGCCCACTGACACGCGGCAGTCAAAGTCAGCAGCCAGGCGGCATAAGCTGTCTTGATCCGCCTGATGTTGTCGGCCGTTAACCACTTCAATGGCATCGCCACCCGCCTCGACAAAGGCCGCACAAAGTGCCCTGAGTTTGGTTCGAGTGAATTTATAATGCAGAGGGTGAGCCAATACAGACACAGCATCACTTGCCTTCAGCGCAGACACCACCTCCGACAAAGTAGGCCAGAACGTTTTTACATCCCCAAGCTTGCCCGAGCCTAAAAACGCGTCAAAGGCAGCGTTGACGGAATCCACGTAACCCTCAGCCACTAGCCATTGGGCAAAATGTGGACGACAAAGTTGCGCTCCGCCGGCAATTGCGGACGCTCCCGCCAAAGCCCCGGGCATCCCCTGACGCTCCAGTCGTGAGGCAATGGTTTCCGCCCGAACCTGCCTTGCCTGCCCCAGTTGGTCTAACAACGCGAGAAGGACGTCACTGGCGGGTTTAAATGCCAAGCCCACCACATGGATCGTGGCACCACCCCAAACACAGGAAAGCTCCACACCCGGTATCAAGGAAATCCCCTGGTGATGCATCTCCTGCAGAGACTGCCAGCCTGCTATGGTGTCATGGTCGGTCAGCGCAAATTGCTCGACCTGCCGACTTTTCGCCCGTTCGATGAGCTCACCTGCACTGAGAGTGCCGTCGGATGCCAAGGAATGTGTGTGGAAGTCAACGATCAAGGTCTCTACACTCTACACTGGATTTACTGAAGCAATCGGCCTAAGCAGGCATGCTCGTCTATTGCCACCGAGGAAACAACCGGCTCACGCTCTCTATTTTATGAAACAATTACTCGAATTCATCCCGATCATTCTTTTTTTTACGGTCTATCAATTTGACGGGG